>JAADDL010000163.1 GCA_013153915.1 Campylobacterota bacterium | reverse complement strand
AGGCTACCGGACTTGGAATATTGGGGGTAGTTGCAGCCGGAGGTATTGCCTTGGCTCCCGACTTTATGCCTAAAGAGCCTAGGCTTAGACCACCGGGTGCAGTACCTGAGAAAAATTATCTCTCAATGTGTATTAAGTGTGGTCAGTGTCTTCAGGTTTGTCCCTATGACTGTATCGAACTTGAAGATGTAGAGGGTTTAGCTGGTATGGGAACTGCATACATAGTGCCGGAAAAAAGAGGCTGTTATCTATGCAAAGCGTTCCCATGTATATTGGCTTGTCCGACCGGTGCACTTGATCATGAAGATGATAGTATCGATAAAGTTCATATGGGTATGGCGGTAATCAAAAAACCGGATGCTTGTTTGGCTCAACATGGCAAAAAAGTTCCGGACAGTGCCATAGATAGGATATATGACCATACAAAAGTTTTAACGGATCAAGAGAGAAAAGAGAAAAAAGTTATCGATTTTCCAAATGATCCGGAAAAATTTACGCTTCAAAAACAAGTACTTAAAAAGCTTGAACAATTTAGAGGCAAAGAGTGTACGATATGTGCCGATATGTGTCCGTTCCCAAATCCGGACAGTGCCATAGGCATGGTTTCGTATAAACAAGGAAAGTTGCCTGAGATAAGAGAAGCTTGTGTAGGATGTGGAGTATGTGTTGAACTATGTCCTACAAATGTTATCGAAATAGTTCCAAGAGCGACTTATAAAGATATATATGGGGGAAATAAAAATGCGTAAATTTGCCGTAGCTCTTTTTTCTTGTGTTGCAATTTTGATGATACAAGGTTGTGGAGACAAGAAAGACAATAACGAGGGGACAACAAGCGGTGTTGCTAAAGAGGGTAGTATCAAAGTTACTCAAAACGCCGTAAAAGTTGAGAATAAAAAGAGTGTCAACAAGGAAAATGGAGGGCAATTTTATTACTCTTACAATAAGCAGAATGGTAAAAATGAAGATAAGAGCGAAGATCAAAATGTCAGCTATAGAACAACTATAGATGCATATATGCACATAAAATCACCTTATGAGAGGATTAAGATAAGCTTGATGATTAATAAGCTTAGTCATGATTTTATTGTGCATTGCTCTGCTTGTCATGATGATTATGGTAATGGTATTATCGGTCCTTCTTTGCTTGGAAAAGACGGTAAATATATATACGGCAAACTTATGGAATTTAAAAGTGGGAAAAGGAAAAATATTTTTATGAAAAGCTTAATAAGTAGGCTTGATGATAAAAGACTTAAGGCTATTTCAGATGAAATAGCCGATTTTAATGCAAAATTACTAAAAATAAGGAATGGAAAATGATTAGACACTTGATTGCGGCTATTGCTACAATATTGGCTCTTTGGGCGAGTTACTATATGTATACTCTAGATAAACAAGTGCATAAACTTGATGAGATACATAGAATCATTAAGGCTTCGGAGATAAAAGTACAACTCAAAAAACCTGCTGTTGTAAAAGAGGAGACTCAGCCTACCGCTGAGGAAAATGCGGCTGCAGCGGAAGAAGCTCTTAAGAGTAAAACTAAAGAACTTGACAAAAAACTTGAAGCTTTAAAAAATAAAGCAGGCAATCTTTCCGCATTTAAAGTTAGCAAACTTTATAAGCAGAATTGTTCATCTTGCCATGGAGTAAATGGTAGAGGTATAATTGGTCCTAATTTGGTTGGCAAATCAAAAGAGTATATTCTTGAGCAACTTAAAGAGTTTAAGTCTGGTAAAAGAAGAAACTATGTAATGTACGGACTTCTTCAAAAGATGGATGAAGAGAAGTTAGATCAACTTGCAACTGAGATTTCAACCTTTAAAGAGAAGTGGGATAAATACAATAATCAATAAAAGGCAGACTGATGGATAGATATCATGATAGTCAAAGAGAGCTCATAGGAGCCTCTTTGCTTTCAACTTTGGTTGAAAAAAACAAAAACGGAAAAACAAGGCTTACTTGGAGAGCTTGGAGATGGATAAGTATCATAGTGATAAATCTATTTTTCTTTCTCTCGTTCAATGCCGATGTGCAAGTGCTTGAGGGTACTCTAAACGGTTCTAGGCTTCTTGGATTTCACCTGATAGATCTGTTTACGGGCTTGGAGATATTTGCCGCAGAACACCATATACATACGAATGTTATCATCGGTACTTCGACGCTACTTGTTTTTTATCTGCTTGTCGGCGGTAAAGCTTACTGCGGATGGGTATGTCCATACGGTTTTTTAAGTGAAATTGGAGAGCATATACATCTTAAGCTCGTTAGAAAAAGAATCATAAAAGAGAGAAAATTTGACCATAGAGTTAGATTTTTCTTTTGGGCGGTTTTTCTAATAGCGGCTGCGGTTGACGGCTATCTCGTGTTTGAAGTTATCAATCCGATAGGTATCATAAGCAGATTTATCGTTTACGGGTGGAGTCTCGCGGTTGTTTGGGTCGTAGTTTTACTTCTTTTTGAGATTTTCGTATCAAGAAGAGCTTGGTGTAAATATGTTTGTCCTGTCGGAACCACATATAATCTTGTAGGATGGGTAAGTGCTACAAGAGTTCAGTGGGATAACGATAAGTGTGACCACTGTGGAGCTTGTTTGGCTGTTTGTCCCGAAGAGCATGTTATCGACTTTATAAAGCCTAAATATGATAAAGAGAGAAAAGAAAAAGGTATAACTAAGCAGTTAGTGAAAGATGGTGATTGCATTATGTGTGCTAGGTGTTTTGATGTTTGCCATACAGATGCCTATAATTTTCAATTTAGATTAAAGAATTTAGTATGATTGTAAAGATTAGGGATGCCGTAAAAAATTTCGGAGAGGGGAATGTCCTTGATCATGTGTCTATTGATATTGAGGAAGGGGACAAAATAGCTATGCTCGGACCTAACGGTGCGGGCAAAACTACTTTGGTTAGAGCTATTTTGGGGTATTACAGACTAAATGAAGGTACTATCGAAGTCGGAGGGATGGATCCGATAAAAGATAGGACCAAGATATTGAAAAAGATAAGTTTTATACCCCAGCTTCCTCCTCCTATCAAAATAAGCATAAAAGATTTGATAAATTATATCTGCGTGACTTCGGGAGTTGATGAGAAGATTATTATCAAAGAGGCTGAGGATATGGAGCTTGATATACAAGCCAATATGAATAAGCCTTTTTTTAAACTCTCGGGAGGCATGAAGCAAAAACTCTTGATAGCTATAGCGTTAGCCAGAAAGAGTGAGCTATATATATTTGATGAGCCTACGGCAAATCTCGACCCTAAAGGTAGAGAAAACTTTTATCATCTATTAAAAGGTTTGGATCCTAAAAGTTCTGTTATTTATATAACTCATAGGCTGGAGGATTTAGAGGGGCTTATCAATAGAATGATATATTTGGATATAGGTAAAGTCACCGATGATAAAAAGATTTAAGATATATTTTTTTATCGTACTCTCTCTTGTTTCGTTGACGGCATTTAGCGGATGTGACAAGAAAGATCCGACAAAACCCGCAAAGATGCACTGGGATAGAGATATGTGCGAAAGATGCAAAATGGCTATAAGTGAGAGAAAATACGCCGTTCAAATAGTCAATCCGGCAAATGGCAAACATTATGAGTTTGACGATATAGGTTGTGCGGTACTTTGGATGGATGAAGAGCATATTCCTTGGAAAGATAAAGCGGTTATTTGGATAACGGACGCGAAGACCGGTAAGTGGATAGATGCTAAAAAGGCGATGTATACCGACGATAGTATTACGCCTATGGCTTACGGGATAGCCGCATATACTAAGGAGACCTTTCCTAAGGGTAAGAAATCTCTAACATTTGATGAGGCGAAAAAAGTTATATATAAGATTGAAGAGTTCAATAAAAAGAAACAAGAAGAAGAATTAAATAAGGGTAAAGGGTGAAAAATTTATTATTAGTAGCAAAACTTGATATAAAAGAGTCTATTAAATCAAAATGGTTTTTTATATACAGTATAGTTTTCGGCGGCTTGATGGCGCTTTTTTTTATAACTGGCATAACCAATTCGGTAGTTATGGGTTTTAGCGGTCTTAGCAGACTGCTTTTGATATATATGCAAGTTACTATTATTATATTGCCGATTTTCATATTGACAACAACCGTGAAGTCAATAGCGGGCGATAAAGAGAGTAATATCCTGGAGTATATGCTCTCGTTTCCTATATCTTTAAGAGATTACTACTGGGGCAAAATGACAGGAAGATTTTTGACCGTATTTATGCCTGTTATTATCGCTCTTTTTTTGGGAGTGGCTTACGGTGTTTTTAAAGGCGGGGCATTGCCTTATGATATGCTTGTGCTATATTCTTGTTTATTGTTCGGACTATCTTTTTCGTTTTTGGGTATAGCGTTTTTCATATCATCTATAGTAAGGTCTCATGATGTTGCCATAGGTGCTTCGTTCGTGGTGTGGATAGTTATGCTTGCCTTTATAGATATCGCGCTCATCGGCCTTATGCTACAAAATCGTATTTCGGATAATCTTATCATCACGATATCTCTTTTAAATCCGTTAGAAGTATTTAGAGTAGGAGCTATAAGCCTATTTGACCCCGAATTGACCGTCATAGGTCCCGTGGCATACTATATACTCGATACTTTCGGTCATACCTTATTTGTTGCTTATTCTGTTGTTTACCCTATAATTTTAGGATTTGTTTTTGCAGTTTTAGGGTATATTATATTTAAGAAAAAAGATATTTTATAACGGGAGGTAAGATATGAAAAGAGTTTTAGCAGTATTGATGATATTTTTTGCGATTTTCGCATTTGCAGGAGAGTTAAAGGTTCCAAAGGACGCTAAAGATCCGTTATTTGGGTGGAATGTAAATAAATACGGCAACTTGGTCTGTATGATTGAGCTAAAAAACGGCAAGAAAGCCTATTTTAGTTCGGTAAAAAGTATGATGGATTTTTATTATAGACCTTGGTACTATGAAAGCTACGGAGCAAAAACTGTAAAAGATATCAAAAAAATGGTTGTGCAAGATTATTTAACCGGGAAAACGGTTGATGCAAAAAAAGCTTATTATGTCTTTGGAAGCAGACTTATAGGACCAAAAGGTGATGATTTGGTGCCTTTTGCAAATATGAATAGTGTTAAAATGTTTGAATTAAAATACGGCGGAACAAAAGTTCTGAGATTTAATCAAATCACAAAAGGTCTAATAAAATACCTTGATATGTGAAAAACCGTAAAGAAAAACGACAACTGCTTGTCGTTTTTTAGGTTTTTCTGTATAAGCTTGTTTTGCTGAATCAATAAAGATATTGATTATGGTTATCAAAAAATTTAAAATATACATAAAAAATTAACAATTATTTAACACTTCGGGTGTATCATTTTATATCTTGATTATGGGGGATTTTATGAAAAAAAGTTTTTTTACGATATTTTTTATCGCATTTATATTTATCTCTTATTTAAATGCTATTACTGACAATCAAAAAAAAGTTATCTACTACCCTATGGGAAAGAATATCTATAAAAAAGTTTGCAAGAAAGATATCGATTTATCCTCGTATAAGAGTATCGAAGAACTTAAAAAAGATATAAAAGAGAAAAAACTTTGTAAAAGACTTGGAAAAAAACAGCTTGATGCCGTGGCATACTATCTTTGGGATGTAAAAAGACTTAAAAAAAAGGTTTTCGGACAAGTTAAAGTAAGCAAAGATGAAAAGTGTCCCGTTTGCGGTATGTTTGTATATAAGTATCCAAGATGGGCGGCTCAAATATTTTATAAAAAAGACGGAAAGATTCACCATTTTAGCTTTGACGGTGTTAAAGATATGATGAAATTTTATTTTAACCCCGATGATTACGGCAATTATGATATTAAAAAATTTAGAAAAAGCATTACAAAAATGCTCGTAACGGACTACTATACACAAAAAGGAATCGATGCCACAAAAGCTTATTATGTTTTTTGGAGCAATGTTTTAGGACCTATGGGAAATGAGCTGATACCGTTTAAAACATTAAAAGAGGCGCAAAACTTTAAAGATGACCATTTCGGTAAATTTATAAAAAGATTTGACGAATTAGATGACGACTTAGTGTGGTCGTTAGATAGTAAGTCAAATTGATATGTTATGCGCTAATATGATATGCGAGAAGCGAGTTGAGTAAAAATCTAAGATATTTCCTTGTTTTTTTTATAATCATCATATCTTCTTTGGCTATTGAAATCACTCTTTTATCTACAAAAAATACGCATATCGACCAAAAAAGGCTTTTTGTTCAAAAGGTTGGATTGCCGGATCTTGCCGTCTCTACCGA
>JAADDL010000043.1 GCA_013153915.1 Campylobacterota bacterium | reverse complement strand
AATTTTAAAGATTGGAATATCTTTTATTCACCTTATATAATATCTGATAAAAATTATTTACAAAATGATGATTTAATAGAGTGGTTAAAATCAAATCAAAAAGCACAAGAAAATGATAATTTACATTTATCTGTATCAGTGCGTTCTTTTCGTTCAGAAAAATTATCGGAATTTATACATGCTATATTAGATATAGATATAAATAAGGCTAAAAATTTGTATGCAAATTATATCAAGAAAAATTATCCAATAAAAATTACAAGAGATTTTCAAAAAGCAAAAGACTGGTTAAAAAAACAAAGATTAGGAAATGAACGAACAGGAGTGATTGCTAGTTCAGGTGCATATAGATTACGACCATTTGGAATAAATATTAAATCAAAAATAGATCCAGCAATTTGGTTTTTAAATGATAGAGATGATATTCGATCATCTTTTTTTCATGAAGAAATAGCAACAGAATATGATATTCAAGGATTAGAACTTGACTATACTTGTGTATGCTGGGATGGGGATTTTTATTTTGAGAATGATCAATGGATATTTAAAAAATTTAGCGGCACAAAATGGCAAAACATTAATCAAGAAATAAAAAAAAGATATTTACTAAATACTTATAGAGTATTACTAACTAGAGCTAGACAGGGTATGATGATCTTTATTCCAGAAGGTTCGAAAGAAGATAAAACAAGATTATCACAATACTATGATGGAACATTCAAATATTTAAAAAGTATTGGTATAGAAGAGATTTAATAAAATTTTGGAGTTAATAAGAAGTTTTATTGGGTTATTGTTGACTTGGTTTAGTCAGTGATCTTTTGTCGAAACATTGGAAGAAAAAATATTTTAATATTCATAGTTTGCTATGAGAGATTTTTGTCTACCAAATATATAAAATACATATGATATTTGAGCCTATCTTGCTTTTTAAAAAGTTTCACTTTAGGCAATCGGCCAAATATTTTAGTTGTCTTTTGGTTACTTATACTCTTTGTATATCTCCACTCCCACCAAAGCGTTTTTGAAGACTTCGGGTTTATAGATTTGCAATTTTATGGATATTATCTCCGGGAAGTCAATCTTTAAGGCTTTGCAGATATCGTTTAAAGCATTTTCTATGGTGTCGTACTCTTTATATTTTAAGAGGTTTTTTATCGCCTCTACCGCTTGGGTATAGTCCAAAAAGTGCTCATCAAGGTTATATTCTATCCAAGCATTTACTATAACATCTTGCGGGTTTGTCCTCTCGCTATTTAAAACCCCTAAGATGACTTTTAACTTTAATTGTTCGATAATTACTTTGTAAACATTCATTAAACTACCCTCTTTTCTTTTCCTTGCAATAAAGCGGCGATATTCGGTAAATGTTTATAAATGATGATAAAGTAGATGATTAAGATGGGCGCATGGGTTTTGATGACGGGGATATCGGGATGAATGATAAAAGATGCTATTACCAAAACGGTGACGGCAAGCAAGGATGAGACGGAGGATATCCTTATCGTTTTTGCGGACAATGCCCATACTCCTATGGCTATGACGGTTTCAAGAGGCAACATATATAGCATCACTCCCACTCCCGTAGCTACTCCTTTTCCGCCTTCAAATTTTAAAAAAGGGCTAAAACAGTGCCCTATGACCGCAAGGACGGCTATAGCCCACTTGGTCTCTTCGCTAACTCCGACCAAAGAGGCTATTATCAAAACAAAGATGCCCTTAAAAGCGTCCAAAAATAAGGTTGCGGCGCCTAATTTTTTTGCCAAAGAGGGGTCTTTTTGCTTTAAAACCCTCAGCACATTGGTTGCGCCTATACTCCCGCTTCCGTCTTTGGTCACATCCACCCCCGCAAACATCTTAGCCAGTATCAATCCAAAAGGTATGCTTCCTACAAGATAAGCCGCAAGGTAAAATTTACCGTTTACGCTTCCTAAAAAATCAACTATAAAATTTATTATACCCATCTATATTTTCCTTTAAAAGATTGGACTAATCATATCTAAAATTTTGTTATAGGCTGATTAATGGTATAATGCAAGATATTTTTTAAGGAGCGGTCTTTGAATACTAAAGAGTTACAAAATGAGATCAAAAGATTGAAAAGTAGTTTGGATGTCACCGTAGTTGCACACTTTTACCAAAAAGACGAAGTTTTTGAGATGGCGGATTTTAGCGGAGATAGTTTGCAACTTGCCAAGATAGCCTCTAAGGATAAAAACCCCTATCTTGTATTTTGCGGGGTTGCTTTTATGGGTGAGAGCGTAAAGGTCTTAGACCCTAAAAAGAGAGTCTTTATGCCAAAAGCCGCCTGCTGTTCGATGGCAAAGATGATAGATGTGGATTTTTTTAACAAAAACGTTAAGATACTTGAAGAACTCGGCATAACCAAAGATGACTTTATCCCCATCACATATATCAACTCCAGTGCGGCGGTAAAAGCGGCGGTAGGAGAGCTTGGAGGATATGTCTGCACCAGCTCTAACGCTAAAAAGATTATCAAAAAAGCTTTGGATGAAGATAAAAAGATATTTTTCGTTCCAGACCACTGTTTGGGGCAAAATGTAGCAAGAGATATGGGACTCAAATCCGCAGTCATAGGCAAAGATGAGCCAAACGATATAAAAGATGCAAAAATCATCTGCTACAACGGTTTTTGCTCGGTGCATCAACTATTTGAACCAAAAGACATAGAGTTTTATCGCAAAAAATATCCTGGTATCTTGGTGGCTACGCACCCCGAATGTAAACCTGAAGTTTGCGAAATGTCTGACTTTGTAGGCTCCACCAGTCAACTTATAAAATATATAAAAGATTTGCCTTTGGAGCAAAAAGTAGTTGTCGGAACGGAGTTTAATATGGTAAACAGATTAAGAGAGAAAAATACCTATATACTCTCCTCGACAAAACCCGAATGTCCTACTATGAACGAAACAACCCTGATAGATTTGTACAATACGCTAAAGTCCATCGAAAATAAAGAGTATAAAAACGAAATATTTGTCGATGACAATACGATAAAATGGGCAAAAGTAGCTCTTGATAGAATGATGGAGATAAGCTGATGATAAAAAGTTTCGTAAAAAGAGCTTTGCAAGAAGATATCGGAAGAGGCGATCTTTTTAGGCTTGTAGGTAAAAAGAGAAAAGTTTCGGCGAAGATTATAGCTAAGCAAGAGGGTATTTTGGCTGGTGTCGAATATGTCAAATCGCTTTGTAAAATAGAGAAGATAAAGTATGAATTTCTAAAAAAGGACGGCGAATCTTTGCAAAAAGGCGATATCATAGCGGTTTTTGAAGCAAAAGCCAACAAGCTGTTGATGTGTGAAAGAACTATGCTAAATCTGATGCAACACGCAAGCGGCATAGCGACAAATGTCGATAGCTATATGCAAAAATTGCGAGGACAAAAAGTAAGACTTTTAGATACGAGAAAAACAAGACCCCATTTAAGAATATTTGAAAAATATGCCGTAAGATGCGGAGGAGGGTGCAATCATAGGATGGGACTTGATGATTGCTTGATGCTAAAAGATACCCACTTAAAGACGATAGAGGATTTAAATAGTTTTATAAAAGAAGCCAGATACAAACTTCCATACACCACAAAGATAGAGATAGAGTGCGAAAGTGTCGATTTTGCCAAGTACGCTATGGAGTGCGGTGCGGATATGGTGATGTGTGACAATATGAAAATAGAAGAGATAAAAGAGGTAGTTGAGTATAAAAATACCAACTATCCTTATATACTCATAGAGGCAAGCGGAAATATTACTAAAGATAACATCTTGGAGTATGCGAAAACGGGAGTTGACGCTATAAGTAGCGGAAGTCTTATACATCAAGCTACCTGGCTTGATTTTTCGATGAGGATAGAGTGATAAAGCATGGCTGACGATCAAGAAAAAACGGAGGAGCCCACCTCCAAAAAGATTGAAGATGCCAGAAAAGAGGGAAATGTCCCTAGGAGTCAAGATTTTAGCGGATTTGTTACTCTGCTTATAGCGGTTGCGGCGCTATTTGCTCTTTTTCGATATGTTGTTGTTAGGATAGAGGGGCTGTATAGATATTTTCTATCTTTTGCGGGTGATGAAATCACAAAAAGCACCATACTTTCTCTTGGTATTCACACCCTCTCTCAACTGCTTCTTATGGTATTGCCTATAGCGGTTTTGGTGGCTATAGGCGGTATTTTGGCATCCTTTTTTCAGTTTGGTTTTATCTTTACGACAAAACCTCTCATACCCGACTTAAAAAAGATAGACCCCATAAAAGGTCTTTCAAATCTATTTTCCGTTAAAAAGATGATAGAGAGTATTAAAGTGGTACTTAAAGTATCTTTTGTTTTTTTGATAGCCTTTTACTTTTTGCTAACCTTTATCAAACAGCTTCCTCATGTGATGTACTACTCCATTTTTGACCAAATATTTTGGCTAAGGGATAAAGCTATCATACTAGCTTCCGTCATGCTGATACTCTTTTTGGTCTTATCTCTTGCCGATCTTTTGATAGTGAGGTATCAATATTTTAAAGATTTAAAGATGAGTAAACAAGAGATAAAAGATGAGTTTAAGCAGATGGAGGGTGACCCCGTCATCAAATCAAGGATAAGAAAACTTCAGATGGAATTGGCGCAAAAAAGAATGATGCAAGAAGTGCCAAACGCCGATGTAATCATAACAAATCCCACCCACTACGCAGTTGCTATAAAGTATGATAAACAAAGAGATAAAGCCCCCGTGGTTATAGCCAAAGGTACGGATAAGTTGGCTTTGAAGATAAAAGAGATAGGCTTGAAGCATATGATACAGATAGTTGAAAATCCTCCTTTGGCAAGAGAGTTGTATAAACTTTGCGAAGTGGACGAAACGATACCCGAAAAACTATACAAAGCGGTCGCCGAAGTCTTAGCTTTTGTGTATAAAAGTAGCAAGAAACATAATTTTTAGAAAAAATTGAGTATAATTTAGTATGAAAGAAAAAATAATAAAACTGATAAAAAACGCAAACAAGATAGTTATCGCGTCACACATAAATCCCGATGCGGATACCATAGGCTCTATGTTGGGACTTGGAGACGGTATCAAAAAGATAGCTAAAAAAGTGACATACTACAATCCGTCAAAAGAGTTGCCGAGAAGATTTGATTTTTTTTGCGGTTTTACGAAGATAAAAGATAAATTGCCTGACAATTTCGACCTTTTGATATGTGTAGATTGCGCTTCTCTTGATAGAACTACTATAAAAAACGGCGATTTTAAGATCATAAACTTCGATCACCATAAAACAAACAATAATTTCGGAGATATAAATATCGTTAAAGAGAATTACGCAAGTTGCTCGATGGTGATATTTGAATTTTTAAACGATTCGCAACTTGATATCTCGCCTTCTTGCGCTACATCTTTATACGCCGCCCTTGTGGAGGATAGCGGATTTTTTAAGTATGAAAGAGTGGATAAAACAAC
Source organism: Campylobacterota bacterium (assembly GCA_013153915.1). Lineage (GTDB taxonomy): Bacteria > Campylobacterota > Campylobacteria > Campylobacterales > JALSKU01 > JALSKU01. The sequence continues at coordinate 930 of JAADDL010000043.1, read as the reverse complement.
TTTTTATATAGCTCAAAAATTGATAGAATACGGAGCAAAACCCGATAAAATAGCATCCTTACTGACTCAAAGAGAACCTTTGGCCAAATATAGACTTTTGCAAAGATATTTAAACAATATAGAGTTAAAAGCAAACGCCACCGTTTGTATCTCAAGATTGGATTTGGAAGATTACGAAAGCACCGGAGCATCAGTAAGCGATAGTGATAGTTTTGTCCAAATGGGTTTATCTTTGGCGACGGTGAAATTGTCTATCTTTATATATCAATTAGATGAAAATAGGGCAAAAATCTCTCTTAGAAGCAAAAATGATATAGATTGTTCGGTGATAGCTTTAAGCTACGGAGGCGGAGGACATAAAAGAGCCGCGGGTTTTACAGCGAATTTAAAAGATATAGATGATATAATTGTGAATATTTTAAAAAAGGTTAACATATGAGAAGAAAAAGAAGCTTTGGCGGTATATTGGCGTTAATCGTTTTTTTGCTTTTGATAGGCGGTGGTATTTTCATATTCACCTCTAAGCAGTTTGAAAGAAATAAGCCGATTATATCCGCAAAAGAGAAGATATACTGGGATATAAAGCATCCTTTAAAGATAGTTTTAAAAGACGACAGCGGTATCAAATTTGCTCAAGCCGTTTTAAGTGACGGTAAAAACTCTATAGTTATAGCTAATAAAATATATCAAAATCCTAAAAAAGAGGAGATTTTAGAGATAAAATCCCCTAAAAACAGTTTTATTTATAAGCAAGATAAATTTTTGTTGACCGTAAGGACTATAGATTCGAGCAAATGGAACTTTTTTGCAGGTAATGAGGCTATAAAAAATATCAATATAATGATAGATTCAAAAAAACCGGAGCTTTCTATAGTAAACTCTTCATACGGTATAAGAAAAGGCGGTAGCGCTCTTGTGATATTTAAAGCT
>JAADDL010000077.1 GCA_013153915.1 Campylobacterota bacterium | reverse complement strand
TTGGAGCCTTTTTTGGGAGACATAGCTACGACGACAACGGGAGCGGTGGCTTCCGTTATCTTGATAACCTGCGGCTCTTTTATATCTTTGGGAAGTTTCGCTCTTATCTTTGAAAGAGCGTTATTTACGTCATTTACGGCGGTATCTATATCTTTGGTGTACTCAAACTCCGCCCTGATGACCGTTACTTCGTCTATAGTGGTGGAGTATGCTCTTCTTATCTCATCAAGAGCGTAAAGCTCCTCTTCGATAGGTACGGCTATATTGCTTGCCATACTCTTTGCGGAGGCTCCGGGCTCCACTACCACCAAAGCCACTTCGGGATAGTTTGAATTTGGAAAGAGATTTCTATGAATCCTTCCGTATCCGACTATGCCCGCAAGCATAAAAAGCGCGAGAAAGGAGATGACTATATGAGGTTTTTTAAGTATCCTCTCAACCCAAGAAGATGACTCTTTCATTTATCCTCTCCCTCTACATTGATGTTGTCGTACGCCGGAAGTTCCGCGAGTTTAGTTTCGTTTGCCCTAGCGACAAGAGAGTCGATAAACGGAGTTACGACTATATTGTTACCCTCTTTTAACTCTATTTTGACTTTAAAGGGTTTAAAACTCTTTCCGTCATACATCATCACGAAAGTTCCCTCTTTTTTATGCAATACAGTATCGTCAGGCAAAACGCAACCTCTCTTTTGTGTTGTCAGCACGCTTACTTCCAAGTCGCTTCCAACCGGCAGATCGATATCTTTTGTTAGTTTTACTTCGGCACTGATAAGTCCGTTTTGCGAAGTTTGATATATGAAGTTTACAAAGCCTATCTCTTCGTTTTTCAAAAAAACTTTTTGATTCTTTTTTATCTCATCTTTTATATCCGAAGCATAAGAGACAATAACCCTTTTTTTGGCATTATTCATCGTAATGATAGGTTTTCCGGCTGCCGCAAGATCTCCTTTGTGAGCCAAAATATTTTCTATAACTCCGTCAAAAGGAGCGGTCACTTGAAGATAAGTTAGCTGATGCTTTAACTGCTTTAGCTTCTCTTTGCTGCTGTTTAGTAGAGCTTTTTTGGATTCAAGAGCGACTTTTGACATCTCAAGCTTCTCTTTTGCCAAACCTCCTACTTTGTACAACTTAATATTTCTACTATATATTCTTCTAGCCAATGCCACATCACCCTCTTGGGCTTTTATGGTCTCTTCCAAGGCTTTTATGTTAGATGTAAATTCGGTAGAGTCTATCTTTGCCAAAATATCACCCTTTTTCACTTTTTGCGACTCTTTTACATAAACCTCTTCTATATATCCCGCAAATTTTGTAGAAATTTTGATATTTTTATCGGCTATTATATGGGCTAAAAAAGGTATCTTTTTCTTCAAAGTTCCCTCTTTGCACTTTGTAGTTGTTACTGTTATAAAAGATTTTATGGGAGCTTTTTCATTTTTTATCTCATTCTCTTTTTTATTTAAAAGTTCTTTTCCCTTAAATCCCACAAAAACTGCCGCCGCTATAAATATGACGGTGATTATTATCTTTTTCATTTTACTCCTCTTTCCAAAACATAATCTAAATAGTAGATACTTTTTTGATAGTCGTATTTAGCCAAAATGGTCTTTGCCAAAGCAAACTCACTTTTACTTTTTGCCAACAGTAGGTCGTTTATCGTAGAGACTCCGTTTTCATACCTAACCTTTTCTATATCTTCACTTTTTTTGCTAAGTTTCATCTCTTTTGTGCTACTTAAATAGCCGTAATAGTTCTTCTCTATTTTTGCCACCGCTTCAATTATCATCTTTTTTACATCCAATAGCACTTGTGCCCTATCTAGCTTTGCCTCCATCTCCGAAAGCTTAGCTTTTTGTATAGCTATATCTCTTTTTCCAAAATCAAAAAGGGTATATTTGAGCTTTAAGCCCACTTGTACCATATCGGCATTATCCCAGCCGTTAGGACCTATATCATCTCCGTAATTTTTACCGAAATACGAATTTAAGTTGATTTGAGGATATTTGGTAGATTTACTCTTTTGCACCGCTTTTTGAGCCTTTTTAATACCCATATCATAGATATTGACCCTTGATAGAGATGCGCTCTTCGCAAACAAACTTTTAACATCATATGAAGGCTTTTTGACGGTTATAATTACCTCTTCCAGCTCGTCAACACTCTTGCCGACCAAAGAGGAAAGAGTTGCCTTTAAAGTCTTAATATTTGCCTTGGTAGTCTCTTGAGATGTCAAAGAGGACTCGACATTTGCCTCGGCTTTCAACAAATCTATCTTAGCTCTCTTGCCCAGTTTGACATACTCACTTATGGTGTTTTTCAACTCTATAAGTGCTTTTGTATAACTCTTTTGAGCGTTAAGCATCTCCATTTGAGCCAAAATCGACAGATATAGCGACTTTACATTGTAGGCAAGTTGCTCTTTTGTCAACTTTACTTTTACATTTGCCATTTTTTTAGCTATTTCGCTCATCTGTATCTCTCTAGTTTGCGCAAAACCGGTAAAAAGAGGCACGCTATACGATACACCTACCGAATAGATAGTCTTTGTAGTAGTTATAGGCACACCGCCCATCATCACCGAAGGTGTTAGCGGCGATAGTGTCCTTGGACTATTATAATGATCTACCCCTCCCACCAAAGCTACATCGCCGTATTGAGCCTTTTTGCTCTCTTCTCTTTTTAAGGAGGCTATATCCCTGTTGAGAGTCTGCTTCTTTATCAAAGTATTGTTTTGAAGTGCAAAATCAACAAGTTCCTCCAAAGAATCTCCAAAAAGAGATATGGAAATCAAAAAAATAGATAAAAAATATTTCATACTAAAAACTCCGCTATTTTAAAAAGATATAGTACAAAAACAATATAAACTAAATGTTAACGTTAGAGGGTGTGTAAATAAAAGATGTGTCAGATTTTATTTTCCAAGACAAAAACTACCGAACATCTTATCGAGTATCTCGTCTCTTTCAAAATCCCTAGTAATAGAACTAATATGCGATATAGCATCATTTATCTCATAGGCAAAAAGTTCGAGCTCGCCGTCTTTAAGAGGTTCATATGATTTTTGTATCGCTTCGTACGCTTTTTGTATCTCCTGCATCTGCCTTTTTGAAGTCAGTAAGATATCATCATCCAAACTTTGAGTATCAAGATACTCTTTGATAGCGTTTATAACACTATCTACCTCTTCTTTGGCGGATATCTTAATGGGGTTAAAACTTTCAACCTTTTTAATATCAAATCTCGATTGAAGGTCTGATTTATTGATAAAGACAAATATCTTCTTATCTTTTTTATATCTTTTTAAAATATCCAATATCTTTTCATCGTCTTTATCAAAATGGTTGGAGCCGTCAAATACCGCAAGAACGATATCACAACGCTCTATCGACTCTACCGCCCTTTCAACACCTATCTTTTCAATACCGTCACTAGTTTCTCTAACTCCCGCCGTATCTATGATTTTGGCAAGATGAGTTCCTATCTTTATCTCCTCTTCGATAGTATCTCTCGTTGTGCCGGCGACATCGCTGATGATGGCTCTATTGTAGTTTAGAAGTTTATTCAACAAAGAACTTTTCCCGACATTAGGCTTTCCGATGATAGATATACTAAAACCGTTTATAAGCCCCTCTTTTTTTTGGCTTATTTGCAGAGTCTTTGTTATTTTTTTGCCAATATCTTTAAGTCTATCTTCTATCTTCTTTTCTATATCTTTAGGCAAATCCTCTTCGGCATAATCGATATTAACCTCCACATGAGATAATATCTCCACAAGTTCATCTCTAAGACTCTCGACAAATTCTTTCAAATCTCCTTTTAACTGTTTGGAGAGTATCTTAACGGCATCGGCACTTTTTGTCTCAATGATTTTAGCTATCGCTTCAGCCTTTGTCAAATCTATCTTATCATTTAAAAAAGCTCTTTTGGAAAATTCTCCGGGACTTGCGAGTCTAGCCCCATAGCTTATTACCGTATCAAGTATCAAATTTGCCACGGCCGTACCCCCGTGACACTGAAACTCTACTATATCTTCGCCGGTAAAACTATGAGGGGATTTAAAATACAAAACGATAGCCTCATCTATGGCGGCTCCGTTTTTGTCATATAAAAAAGATAGTGTAGCGTATCTTGGAGTTATGCTACCTTTTTTAGTCATTTTCAACGCTATACCGTAAGCCGCATCACCGCTTACCCTAACTATGGAAATAGAACCGACTCCGTAAGCGGTCGCTATGGCGGCTATGGTATCGTTGTATCTACTTATCTTCACTCTTTTTATTGAAGTCATTTACCAAGACATACTTTCCGCCGTTTCTTGCGGTCCTTATGCCTACATATTTATCGGGAAATTCCGCTCTTAACTCTTCAAGAGCTATCTTTACCAATATACCGTCAAGTATCTTGGTCTGCGCTCTTCCGTTATTGTTGACCTTTGTTATGATGTGTTCAAGATATTTTTTTATCATCTCTTTTTGATTGCTTAAAAATTCAGCTATCTCAAGTCTAACGTTTACGTCATATTTTATATTTGCCCAATTATACAAGAGATACGAAAACGCTTTGTATCGATAACCTTCTTTACCTATAAGAAGTGCGGCATCCTCTCCGTCAAGCGCTATGGCAACGGTGTTATCGTTGTACTTGACAACCTCTTTTAACTCCACATCAAAACAGCTCGCTTTAATCAATCTTTCAACACCCTCTTCTATCTGCTTGATTATATCGTCGGTGACAGTTTTCACGGAAGAACTTTTTTGCCTTCCTTTTTCCTTGCTTTGGCTTTCGCCTTTCTTTTTAACGGAGATTATAGCGTTTTTCTTAAACATTCCAAGTATTCCCGTACTTGGATTTTGCAATATCTCAATATCAAGTTCAACTATAGAACAGTTAAACTCCTTTGAAGCTTTTAGATACGCCTCTTCGATAGTTTTTGATTCTATTTGTACGCTCATTCTTTAACCTTTACTTCTTTATTCTTTGCTTTTTTCTTTTCAAAAATAGAGTTGATATAGTACTGTTGAGCTATCGAGAAAAGATTGTTTACAAACCAATATAGCGTCAAACCCGCAGGAAATGTCATAAAGAAAAACGTAAATATTACGGGTAGATACTTCATTATTTTAGCTTGAGTCGGATCTTGTATGCTGTTTGGCGAAATATGCTGCTGCCAAAACATAGTAGCACCCATCAAAATAGGCAAGATATAATAAGGATCTTTTGTAGAAAGATCGTGTATCCAAAGTATCCAAGGCGCACTTTGGAGCTCCGCAGAATTTTGCAACACTCTATAAAGAGCAAAAAATACAGGAATTTGCAACAACATAGGCAAACAACCGCCCAGAGGGTTCGCCCCATGCTTTTTATAAAGCTCCATAGTATGGGCGTTAAGTTTTTGCGGATCACCTTTGTATTTTCTTTGAAGCTCTTTTATCTTAGGCGCCAACTCTTTCATCTTCGTCATAGAGACCATACCTTTGTATGTCAAAGGAAATAGTATGATTCTTATGATAAGCGTAGTAGCTACGATAGCCCATCCCCAGTTGCCGAGAATTGAGTGCAAGAAGCTTAAAAGCAAAAATACCGGCTTGGCTATAAAAGTAAACCAGCCATACTCTACTATATCGCCCATCTCTTTATTTATGGAGTTTAGTATCTTTAACTCTTTAACACCTATATAACCGTTTACCGTGTACTCTTGTTTTCCTTTCACGAACGGGAGAGGGTTTTTATCTTTATCTTTGGTGATATACACATCAAGTCCGCCTTTAAGATTATAAAAAGAGGTTGTATAATACCTATCGCTAGCGGCAACGATTTTTGCGTTGGCAAAATGCTCGTCACCCTTTGCGTCACCGTCTTTTATCATCGTTAGAGTATCATCGAACTCTTTTATCAATACACCGTGAAAAGTGTAACCGTCGGCTTTGACATCGGGTCTATATCCTGAGCTTACAAAATAATCCTCAGGTTTTGATAGAGCTAATTTTAAACTATAATTACCTATCGGATAAACGGTTAATATCTTTTTTACGGTCAATTTGGATAATTTTTGAGTCATTATAATTTTAACCGATTTTCCGTTTAGATTTATAGTCGATACATTTGAAGTATAAGGGACTTTAAAAGCTTCCGTATTTACGGCGCTGTCACTAAATCTCACTTCAAGAGGCAAAGGAAGTTTGGCATCGTTAAAAAGTTGCACTCTCTTTCCGTTTTCATCCCTATATCTCTCTCCGTTTAGATAAAATTTACTAACTCTACCGAACTGGTCTATGATCATATCAAAGTTTTTACCTTTGATAGTCACTAAAGTTTTTTCATTGTTTGCACCTTTAGAGCTACTATTTAGTGTCTCTATCGAAGTTGCACTACTCGGTGCGGCGGCTTTTGGAGTAGCTTGCGTCGCCGGAGCAGCTTTAGGAGTTATTTGTTGAGTACGATTTTGCTCCGCTTGTAGATTTGGTTTGGGGATAAAAAAATAGTCATATCCGACAAAAAATAGAAAACTCAATATCGTAGCTACGATAACTCTTTGTTGTG
>JAADDL010000082.1 GCA_013153915.1 Campylobacterota bacterium | reverse complement strand
AAAAAAGATGGTGCGGATGAGAGGACTTGAACCTCCACGCCTTGCGGCACCAGATCCTAAGTCTGGCGTGTCTGCCAATTTCACCACATCCGCACAACAATAAAAAGTGGTACGCCCGTCAGGATTCGAACCTGAGACCTACGGCTTAGAAGGCCGTTGCTCTATCCAGCTGAGCTACGAGCGCTTATCAAAGTTGGTGGTACGCTCGAAAGGAGTCGAACCTTCAACCTACGGATCCGAAGTCCGTTGCTCTATCCAATTGAGCTACGAGCGCTTGGGTCCAAATGGGGTGGGTAATGGGACTCGAACCCACGGCCCTCGGAACCACAATCCGATGCTCTAACCAACTGAGCTACACCCACCATACGAAATGGTCGGGGTGAAAGGATTCGAACCTTCGGCCCCCTGGTCCCAAACCAGGTGCGCTAACCAGACTGCGCTACACCCCGAGCGTAATCATAATTCATTTTGAGCTTGTGATTATATACGAAAGTTACTTAATTGTCAATAAAACTATCTATATGATAGTAAAATATCTTTGATAAGCTTAGTTTTTTGCAATATTACAACAAAAAAGAAAAACCGTACTGTTAAATTCACTTTAAATTTTTAATATGGTAAAATATATCTCACTTTTTAAAGGGGAAATATATGGAACTATTTGGAACTGACGGCGTTAGAGGCAAAGCGGGAGACAAACTTGACGCTATGACGGCTATGAAGCTTGCTATGGCTGCGGGTATATACTTTAGAGAAGAGTCCGTAAACAATAAGATAATAGTGGGAAAAGATACCAGACGAAGCGGATATATGATAGAAAACGCCATAGTATCGGGGCTTACCGCCATAGGCTACAATGTGATACAAATAGGTCCAATGCCGACTCCGGCAATAGCGTTTTTGACCGAGGATATGAGGTGTGATGCCGGTATTATGATAAGCGCTTCTCACAACCCGTTTTACGATAACGGAGTAAAATTTTTCGATAAAAAAGGCAATAAATTAAACACGCTTGTAGAAAAAGATATAGAAACAACATATTTCAACGACGAACTTATCAAAAAAAATCAAAAAACGGGCTTAGAGATAGGAACATCTAAAAGAATAGACGATGTTATCGGTCGCTATATAGTGCATATAAAAAACTCATTCCCCAAAGATATGACGCTTAACGGCATAAGGATAGTGATAGATACGGCAAACGGAGCGGCATACAAAGTAGCCCCCACCATCTTTAAAGAGCTTGGAGCGGAGGTGTTCGTCATCAACAACGAGCCAAACGGAAGCAATATCAATCAATCATGCGGAGCTTTACATCCCGAAGCTTTAAGCCAAGAGGTGATAAAAGTACGAGCCGATATAGGGTTTGCGCTTGACGGAGATGCAGATAGGCTTGTAGTGGTAGACGAAAAAGGTCAAAGCATAGACGGAGATAAACTTCTTGGGGCGTTAGCGGTATTTTTAAAAGAAGAAGATAAGTTAAAAAACAGCGCCATATCCGCAACGGTTATGAGCAACCAAGCACTAGAGGACTTTTTGGCAAAAAGAGATATAGCGCTTTATAGATGCGATGTCGGCGATAAAAATGTGCTTGAAGTTATGCAAAATAGAGGCTTAAACTTCGGAGGAGAACAAAGCGGACACATCATACTAAGCGATTACGCAAAAACGGGCGATGCTTTGGCAAGTGCGTTGCAAGCGATAGCTTATGTGATAAAAAGCGGCAAAAAAACAAGTGAAGCTTTCGATATATTTGAGCCGTATCCTCAAATACTTGAAAATATCCCGATAAATACGAAAAAACCTTTTGATATGATTGAAGGATATGATGAGTATATGCAAACATTGCACGATAAAGGCATCAGGTCTCTTGTGAGATATTCCGGCACGGAAAATCTTTTAAGAGTGCTACTTGAAGGAGAGGATACCCAAATACTGAGAAAAGAGATGGACGATTTGAAAATTTTTCTAACAAGAGCTTTGAGTGATTAGAGCTTTATGGATATTTACGCTCTCTTTTTTGGGAGTTTTTATAATCGACCAAAATATAAAACTTCTTTTTCTTGACGGTTTTACATATCACAACGACTGTATAACGCTTGCTTTGACGCTAAACAGAGGCATAGCGTTTTCGATGTTGTCATTTCTTGGAGAAAATCTAAAATATATTCAACTCTTTTTAATAGCCTCCATACTTCTGTTTTTGCTTGTAAAAAAAGATATCTTTCAAGCCTACTCTCTACCTATAGGGATACTTTTGGGGGCGGGATGCAGTAATATTTACGACAGGTTTATACACGGGGGTGTCGTGGATTATGTCTATTGGCATTGCGGATTTAAATTTGCGATATTTAACTTTGCCGACGCTATGATAGACTTTTCCGTAGCGATTATCTTGTATCTATCGTACACTAGACAAAACGCACGCACGCCGTAAAAGAGGGACAATGCCTAGAAAACCGAGAGTTGACGCCGTAGGCTTTCATCTTGTCATCAACAAAGGCGTAGCAAACAGAAAAATATTTTATGATGAATCGGATTATAAAAAATTTCTCGATATTTTATGTGCAAGCGCAAAACTATATGACTTTAATACTCATGCATACTCGCTACTACCCACACACTATCTACTGCTTATCGAAACGAAAGAAAAAAACATATCTTTGGCGATGAGGTATATCAACTCCAACTATGCCGTCTATTTCAATAAAAAATATAATAGGGTAGGGCATCTGTGGAAAGGAAGATACAAATCTTGGTATGCGTTAAACAAAACTTTTCTATCCGAGCTGGTCTATCATATGGAGAGATATAGCGTCATTCAGGGCTTGGCAAAAGATATAAAAGAGTATAGATACTCAAGTTATCGCTCGTTTGCAAATATTGAAGAACCCATAGAGTGCTTAAGGAGGTCTTTTATATTTAAACACCTTGAGACAAAAGAGGATGTGGAGAAGTTTTTTTCCAGAAATTTAAAAAGATTTGAGCTAAAAGAGATGGCTGAAGAGCTTCAAAAAGTGGTACACTACCAAAAAAACATATCCAGCCACAAACGGCAAAAACCTCTAAAGAAATATTTTGAAGATGTCATTGGCAAAAAAGACCGCAACCAAAAAATATATGAAGCTTATACCGACGGCTACACACAAAACCAAATAGCGAAATATTTAAACATTTCACAAGCAACCGTCTCAAACTCCATAAAAAAACTTTTAAAAGAGGATAAATCAAAAATAATTTGCATTTAATATTTTCATTCGATACAATTTCATACTATAAAGTATGCGAATAGGAGAGATATTGAAAAATTTAATCATCGTCGAATCTCCGGCGAAGGCAAGAACCATAAAGAATTTTTTAGGAGACGACTATACGGTAATCGCGAGCAAAGGGCACATAAGAGACCTGCCTAAAAGCTCTTTCGGGATAAAAATAGAGGATAAAACTTTCAAGCCCGAATACAGAGTCAGCAAAGACCACTCAAAGACCGTTAAAGAGATAAAAGAGTTGGCAAAAAAAAGCGATCGGGTATTTATCGCTACGGATGAGGATAGAGAAGGGGAGGCGATAGGTTATCATATCGCAAAAGCTATCGGCAAAGACCCCTCGAAACTTCCAAGGATAGTTTTTCATGAGATTACGAAAAACGCCATCCAAAAAGCGCTTGACAATCCAAGAACCATAGATATAAACAACTTTAACGCCCAACAAACAAGAAGATTGCTTGATAGGATAGTGGGTTATAAACTCTCGCCTTTACTATCTTCAAAGATACAAAAAGGGTTAAGCGCAGGTAGAGTTCAAAGCGCCGCTTTAAAAATAGTAGTCGATAGAGAAAGAGAGATAAAAGCCTTCAAACCTCAAGAGTATTGGCTTATAGAAGCGCTATTTGACCAAACGGTTGAGGCTAGCTTGGTTGAGTTTGAGAACGAAAAAATATCAAAAATGACCATAACAAACGGCGACAGGGCAAAATATATCGAAAAGATTTTAAAGCAAGAGAGTTTTAAGGTCGAAAAGATAGAGACAAAAGAGAGAAAAACCTCTACACCTCCGCCTTTTATGACTTCGTCGCTACAACAAGCCTCATCAAATCAACTGGGATATTCGCCTAAAAAGACGATGATGATAGCCCAAACCCTTTATGAAGGAGTTATGACCCACAAAGGCAATATGGGTGTCATCACCTATATGAGAACGGACTCTTTAAATATAGCCAAAGAAGCGATAGACGAGGTTAGGAAAACTATACAAAAAAAGTTCGGAAAAGAGTACCTAAGTCCAAAAATAAAAAACTATACGACCAAGTCAAAAGCCGCACAAGAGGCGCATGAAGCCATCAGACCTACAAATTTGGATTTTACGCCCGAGATTGCAAAAGATTATCTAAAACCCGAAGAGTTAAGGCTATACACTCTTATATACAACAGATTTTTAGCCACGCAGATGAAAGATGCCGTTTTTGAAACACAAAATATCATCTTTGCAAGCAAATCTTCAAGATTTAAAGCAAGCGGCAGAAAGCTAAAGTTTGACGGTTTTTATAGGGCGATAGGATATAAAGAGAAAGATAAACTTTTGCCCGAATTGCAAATCGGCAAAGAGGTGGAGACGACAAAACTTGAAGCTTCCCAACACTTTACCGAACCCCCGTCAAGATATTCGGAAGCCAGCCTTATCAAAAAGCTTGAATCTTTAGGCATAGGCAGACCTTCCACATACGCACCGACCATATCTATACTGGTGGCTAGAAAATATATCGAAATAGAGAAAAAACAGCTCATACCTACCGAGATAGCTTTCAAGGTCATAGAGTTGCTTGAAAAGCACTTTAGCAACATAGTGGATAGCTCATTTACGGCAAATATGGAAGAAACTCTCGATAAGATAGCCGAAGGCAAGGAGGATTGGCAAAAGGTTTTATGGGAGTTTTACGAGCCTTTCATAAAAGATGTGGAAAAGGGTAAAAAAGAGATAAAAAGTCAAAAGGTAGTCATCCCTACGGGAGAAAAGTGTCCCGAATGCGGAAGTGAACTTGTAAAAAGACAAGGAAGATTCGGAGAATTTATCTCTTGTAGCGCATTTCCTAAATGCAAATACACAAAAAATATAGCTCAAAAGAAAAAAGAGCCCGTAAAGATAGGAGTCAAGTGTCCCGAATGCGGGGGAGAATTGCTTGAGAGAATCTCAAGAAGAGGTAAATTTTACGGATGCTCCAACTATCCTAAGTGTAAATTTGTCTCCACATATCTTCCCACAAACGAAAAGTGCGAAAAGTGCGGAGGAATGATGGTAAAAAGAACATATAGAAAAAAAGATATTTTAGAGTGTATAAAGTGTAAAGAGAGGGTTGAGATAGGATGAAGATTGGATTGGTTTCCGATAGCCACAAGAGGATAGATTTGCTAGAAAACGCTATTGATAGATTAAAAGAGGACGGGGCGGAATTTTTGGTACACGCCGGAGATATTGTGTTAAAAGAGAGTTTGGATCTTTTGGAAAAGAGTTCGTTGCCGTACCATGCCGTACTTGGAAATAACGATATACATTTGATGGAATATACGGATAGATACAATCTTTTTCAAGAACCCCACTACTTCAAGATAGGAGACATCAAGGCAAAATTGATGCACTTACCCTACTATCTTAACAATGACGCTCAAGTGATAATATACGGTCACACTCACTATTTCTTCGCTCAAATAAAACAAGGAACGCTCTATGTAAACCCGGGCGAAATCTGCGGTAGGAAAAAGCCTCTTAGTGAATTTGCTATGATAGAAGATAACCTTGATGGCTGGGTTGTCACATACTATAGCAAAAACAGATTGGAATCCTCCATAAGCGACTACGAGGTAAAAACAACCGTATTGAAAAAGGGGTAGAGTTGAAAACCGTATATCTTTGCTCAATATGCAATATATCAAGCGGAAACTGCGGTGAGGATTGCGCTTTTTGTACTCAAAGCGCACATAACAATACCAAAATAGAAAGATATAGACAAAAAGAGTTAAAAGATATAATATATGAAGCCGAATTGGCAAAAAAGAGTAGGGCGGTCGGCTTTTGTCTTGTAACCGCCGGAAAAGGTTTGGACGATAAAAAACTTGAATATATCTGCAAAATTGCGACAAAAATCAAAAAGGATATAAGCGGACTAAGCCTCATAGCCTGCAATGGAACAGCTACAAAAGAGCAACTCAAAGAGTTAAAGAAAGCCGGAATCGATAGCTACAACCACAACCTTGAGACAAGTAAAGAGTATTACGATAGTATATGCACCACTCACGGCTGGGAGGAGAGATTTCAAACTTGTCTAAACATCAAAGATGCGGGGCTGAAACTTTGTAGCGGCGGAATTTTCGGACTAGGGGAGAGTGTGGACGATAGGGTATCTTTTATGGACTCCTTGCAAGAATTGCAACCCGATACCGTTCCTTTAAACTTCTTTCATCCAAATCCGAATTTGCCGTTGGAAAATAAAACGGTAGAGATTGAAGATGCCTTATATTGGATAAGATACGCTAGACAAAAGCTTCAAAATAGCGTTATTATGGTTGCCGGCGGAAGAGAGATAACCTTTAAAGACAGATGGACGGAGATTTTTCAAGCGGGCGCAAACTCCATCGTGATAGGAAATTATCTAACGACAAAAGGGAATAAGCCGAATAAAGATATACAAACCATAGAAAAACTCGGCTATAAAATAGCTCAAAATTGCAATAAATAAACCAAGGAAAAATTTTGGTGAACGAAAATATATCAACTATCATAACGATATCCGTTATCATCATAGCGACACCCTATTTTTCCAAATTGATAAGATTGCCGTTAACTCCCGTAGAGATAATACTTGGCTCCGTAGCCGGATATTTCGGTTTTATAAAGCATAATGAGATTTTCACGCTTATCGCCGAAGTAGGTTTTTTGTATCTTATGTTTCTTGCGGGTAGCGAAGTGGATTTGAGATTTCTTAAAAAGCTCGATATAAAAATCCTAAAAAACGGTATCATATATATCATACTTCTTTACCTATTCTCATTTTTATCGTCATACTATCTAAAACTTGACAATATATTTATCATAACTATGCCCCTGATATCCGTAGGTCTTATAATAGCCCTTTTCAAAGAGTACGGCAAAAACGAAAAGTGGCTTGAGCTATCTATGACCGTCGGGATACTGGGAGAGGTCATAAGTATAACTCTCGTGACATTTTCCAGTGCGGCTATAGAGTTCGGGATAGGTAAAGAGTTTTATGAAACGATAGCGATACTATTTTTGTTTTTATTCGCCATTGCCGTTATATTTAGACTTCTTGAGATACTTTTTTGGTGGTATCCGGGCATAAAAACATTTTTGATGCCCCATTTTGACAATGACGAAAAAGATATAAGGATATCCATCTCTATCTTTTTCATACTTATAGCCATCACTTTGTACCTGCATCTTGAGATAGCGTTTGGAGCGTTTATAGCGGGTATTTTTATATCGACTTTCTTTAGACACAAAGAGGAGCTAACTCACAAGCTATCATCATTCGGCTTTGGTTTTATGGTACCGCTGTTTTTCATATATATCGGCACCACTTTAAAGCTAAATATCCTTGCCGATTCAAAGCTTTTATACAATTCTCTACTCATAACGGCGCTGATGATAGGTATGAGGGTGCTTGGGGCTATGATAGTATTTTTAAGATTGTCGATAAAACAAAGAGTGCTTTTCGGGCTTTCACACTCCATGCCCCTAACTCTTCTTATAGCCGTAGCGGCTATAGCTTATAACTCTAAAACGATAAATGAAGCGACTTACTATTCGCTGGTACTGGCAAGTATATTTGAAGTGATTTTTGCTATGGTGTTTATAAAAATCGCTATGTCAAAATCTCAAAAAAGCTCCACCAAATAACCTTCGGCATCTTTTTTAATCTTATATCTATACTCTCCGTCCAGCGTTAAAACGACTCTATAAAAACTGCCGTGATTTCCTAAAGTTATCGATTTGAAAGGGGAGTTTTCTATCTTAAAAGTTTTAGTGTAAAAAGAGACGTCTCTTTTAAAATCAAGCGCGATTTTATAAGGCTTGACAAAAAACATTTCCCGTATCATTTTGTCGTCGCTCTTTATCAAAAGCTTTTTTCCATCTACCAAAACGGATAAAAAATCAAAAATCTTCAACTCTTTGGGGGCAATCTTTTTTGGTTTGGACTCTACTTTCAGTTCAGAATTGCTTATAAGGATATCTTTGTGCCAATCGACTTTTTTATCTATTTTGTATCTTAACTCCTTAATGCTACCATCAACATTTAAAACTTTAAAGGCTATCTCTTTTATAACCCTAACGGAACTTGGGAGTTTTATTTTTTCTATCTTTAAAGGTTTAAGATCGCTTTTTATATTGGTGGCTTTCCCCATTGTTTCACTAGATACAACCGGCTTAAAAGGGTTGTCTCTTGAAAACAAAACGGATACTAACAGCACAAATAAAAATAAAATCTTTCTCATCTTTTCTCCCTAACCGTTATCCGGCTCAAGCTGAAGAAGCTCAAAATAGTTCTTTTGCAAAATTGCGTTATTTTTCTTATACGACTCTATCTCTCTTTTAAGGATGGCTTTTTTTTCTTGAAGATTCAAAAGCACTTCAAGAGAATTTTTACCAAAAAGCAAATCCCCGACATATACACCAAGCGCTACAACCAATAAAACAAGAAAAGCTATCTTTAAAACAAAAGATAGCTTTTCTTTTTTGTCAAACGAAAATTCGTCTAAGACTTGGTGTTTTTTCATCTATCTATTTAAATAGGGTTTTGCCTATATACTCGCCAAAGCCAAGCTCTCTTTCGATAGTTAAGAGTCTATTATATTTTGCCACTCTTTCGCTTCTAGCGGGGGCTCCCGTCTTTATCTGAGCGGTATTTAAAGCAACGGCAAAATCAGCTATAAAAGCATCTTCGCTCTCTCCGCTTCTATGGCTAACGACACAAGTATAACCGTTTCTATACGCCAATCTAACGGTCTTCATAGCCTCGCTAACGGTTCCTATCTGGTTTAATTTTATAAGGATAGAGTTTGCTATGCCGGCGTCAATACCCTCTTGCAAGATTTTATAGTTGGTAACAAATATATCGTCTCCTACAAGCTGTATCTTATCTCCCAACTCGTCACTCAATATCTTCCAGCCGCCCCAGTCGTCTTCGGCTAAACCGTCCTCTATGGATACGATAGGAAATTTTTCTACCAAAGATGCGTAGTACTCCACCATCTCAACCGGACTCAATACTTTATCTTCGCCTTTTAGATGATATTTTCCGTCTTTATAAAATTCGCTACTTGCAGGATCCATAGCTATAGCGATTTCTTTTCCCGGCTCATATCCGCTATCTTTTATCGCTTCGACGATATACTCCAAAGGTTCGACATTGTTCTTAAAGTTAGGCGCAAATCCACCCTCGTCGCCAAGTCCGGTGGAGTGTCCGTCTATAGCGATAAGCTTTTTTAATGTATGATAAACTTCGCTTGCAGCTTGTATCGCTCTTTCAAAACTTTCAAATCCCAAAGGCATTATCATGTACTCTTGAAAATCGACACTATTATCGGCATGACTACCGCCGTTTATGATATTTAGCATAGGTGAAGGCAGTATAGCGGCATTGGCTCCGCCTAAATATTTATAAAGAGGCATTCCAAGGCTCGAAGCCGAAGCTCTAGCAACCGCCATAGATACTCCAAGTGCGGCGTTTGCACCAATATGAGAGTAGTTATCCGTTGCGTCTCTCTCTTTGATTATCGTATCTATCTCAACCTGATTAAACGGAGAAAGCCCCACTAAAGCATCTGCCAATATGGTATCAACATTTTCACAAGCTTTCAAAACGCCTTTACCGTCATATCTATCTTTATCTCCATCTCTAAGCTCAACGGCTTCTTTGCTACCGGTACTGGCTCCGCTTGGCACGATAGCGCTCTCTTGAGTTCCATCACTTAGTATAACGGTAGCCTTTACCGTAGGATTACCTCTGCTATCAAGCACCTCTTCGGCAAAAATATCTTCTATGTAAACCATCTTATTCTCCCTCTTTTTTCTCTTCTACTTCAAAACCCATAGCTTTTTTAAGCTCATCTTCTATCTCCCGTGCCAACTCTTTGTTCTCTTTCAAGTAGGCTTTTACCTTTTCTCTGCCTTGCCCTAGCTTTTTATCTTTATAGCTAAACCAAGAGCCGCTCTTGTCTATAATATCAAGCTTCACTCCATAATCGACAAGCTCTCCCTCTTTTGAGATACCCTCGCCGAACATCACATCAAATTCCGCCGTTTTAAACGGAGGTGCGACTTTATTTTTTACCACTTTTGCCTTAACTCTATTGCCTATGCTCTCTTCGGCTTGCTTTAAGGTGGCTATCCTTCTAACATCTATCCTAACACTGGCATAAAACTTCAAGGCGTTTCCGCCGGTAGTGGTTTCGGGGCTTCCGTAGCCCATCATGCCTATCTTCATCCTGATTTGGTTGATAAATATGACCGTGGTATTCATCTTGTGAAGTATGCCGGTAAGCTTTCTTAACGCTTGACTCATCAGTCTTGCTTGAAGTCCGACATGGCTATCTCCCATATCTCCGTCAATTTCACTTTTTGGAGTCAAAGCCGCAACGGAATCTATAACGATAAGATCAACCGCTCCGCTTCTGGCGATACTCTCTACTATATCCAAAGCTTGCTCACCGTAATCGGGCTGAGAAACTAAAAGATTGTCGGTATCTACTCCGAGATTTTGCGCATATTTCACATCAAGTGCGTGCTCTGCGTCTATAAAAGCGCATATACCGCCCTTTTTTTGCGCTTCGGCGGTTATCTGCAAAGCCAAAGTAGTTTTTCCCGAACTCTCCGGTCCGTATATCTCTATAATTCTGCCTTTGGGAACCCCGCCTATACCAAGAGCTATATCCAGTCCTATAGAGCCTGTGCTGATAGCCTCTATGGGTTCGATAACTTTTTCTCCGAGCCTAACAAGCGTACCCTTGCCAAAGGATTTATCTATCTGCTTGATAGCCAAATCCAACGCTTTTTTCTTATTTTCATCTATAGACATATTACCCTCTTCTTTTTAAATTCTCCTATTTTATCATTAATTCATTAAAAACTTAATGAAAAAATGATAAAATAGTTTCGTTTAGGAGTCAAAATGGTAAAAAAAGAGATTACGGTCGCCCACTCTCCCGATGCGGACGATATTTTTATGTATTATGCTATAAAATTCGGCTGGATTGGCGACAATGAGATAAGATTTGACAATATCGCTCTTGATATTGAAACGCTAAATGAGAAGGCTTTAAATAATATTTACGATATAAGCGCTATAAGCTTTGCTCTATATCCGAATATCAGAGACGATTATGCGCTTTTAAAGACGGCGGTTAGCTTCGGAGAGGGTTACGGTCCTAAACTCATCAAAAAAAGAGGCAAAAAGCTCAAAAGAAACTTTAAAGTAGCCCTAAGCGGAGCAAACACGACAAATGCGCTTTTATTTAAGATAGCTTATCCCGAGGCTAGAATCGTCTATAAAAACTTTCTCGATATAGAAGATACCGTTTTATCCGGCGAAACCGACGCGGGAGTTTTGATACATGAAAGTATTTTGAACTTTGACGACTCTTTAGAGGTCGAAAGAGAGCTTTGGGATATATGGCTAGAGCTTTCAAAGGAGGAGTTGCCTTTGCCTCTTGGCGGTATGGCGATAAGAAGGTCTATGCCTCTAAATGTCGCTATAAAGAGCGAAGAGCTCTTAACAAAAGCGGTTAAAGTCGCAAGAGACCACGCAAAAATGCTCTCCAAAATGCTTTTGGAAAGATCTCTTATAAGGGTTGACGAAAAGAGTTTGCAAAAGTATCTCGAGCTTTACGCCAACGATGATTCGATAACGCTTGGAGATAGACAAAAAAAAGCGATAGATAAACTTTTTGAGATAGGGTACGAGCATGGATATTATGACAAAAAAATAGCTTGCGAAGACTATTTTGTACCAACGGAATATGAAAAGATAAGAGGTATGTGATGGAGGCTAAACTTATAGGACTTGGAGTTGAGACTTTTAAAATAGCGCTTTATCTCTCTTTGCCTATGCTGCTTTCGGGTTTGATTGCCGGACTTGCTATCAGTATATTTCAAGCAACGACACAGATAAACGAAATGACCCTTAGTTTTGTTCCCAAAATCATACTTGTCGTCGTCGTCATCATCTTCACGATGCCTTGGATGATGAACATGATGATAGAGTTTACGACAAGAATCCTAAATATGATACCGACATTTATATTTTGAAAAAGATAGATTTTTCCAGATACAGTAGCATAAAGATAGGCTCCGTAGTCGATGTGGAGATGATAGAAGAGATTGACGAAGTCTTTGAAAGATACGCTATCATCGGAGGTGCCAACAATATCCTTATCTCAAACAACCCCCCAAAATTAGCCAAACTCTCCAAAAACTTTGATCATATCATGATAAAAGATGGTTTTTTGCATATAGGAGGCGCGACGCCAAGCGGTAAAATACTCTCTTTTGCCAAAAAAAACGATATTTCGGGGTTTGAGCTGATGCAAAAACTCCCCGGCACCGTAGGCGGTATGGTAAAGATGAATGCGGGACTAAAAGAGCATGAGATATTTAACTCCTTAGTTGCTATAAAATCCTCAAAAGGCTACATTGAGAAAAAAGATATAAACTACGGATACAGATATACCGATATATCAAACATCGTTTATGAAGCGGTTTTTGAAATAAAAAAGGGGTTTAGCTATCCTCTTCTTGAGTATTTTGAAAAACTTAGAGCAAATCAGCCGAAAGAGCCTAGTGCGGGAAGCTGTTTTAAAAATCCGAAAAACGACTTTGCGGGAAGGGTTTTGGATGAGTGCAAACTTAAAGGATATAAGATAGGCGACGCCGGTTTTAGTGAAAAACATGCCAATTTTCTTGTCAATTACGGCAGTGCGTCTTTTGATGATACGATGAGTTTAATAGAGTTGGCAAAAAAAAGGGTTTTTGAAAGATTCGGTATAGAGTTGGAACTTGAGATAGTGGTGCTATAAAGCGGGAAAATCCCGCTTTAATCCCTATATAGCAGCTTTAGTGGCTTCGATAGCCTCTTTATAGTTTGGTTCTTCGGTAATTTCGGGAACAATTTGTTTGTAAGTAATCTCCCCTTGATTATTTACTACGAAAATCGCTCTTGCGCTCAATCCCGCCAAAGGACCGTCCGCTATCAAAACACCGTAACTTTTTGCAAACTCTTTATCTCTAAAATCGCTTCCTACATTTAGATTTTCAATACCTTCGGTAGTACAAAATCTACCCATAGCAAAAGGCAAATCCATAGAAACGACAGTCACTTCAACGCCGTCGATAGATGTCGCCTCTTCATTGAATTTTCTTGTTTCAGCCGCACAAACGGCAGTATCCAAAGATGGAACGGCAACGATAAGCTGAACCTTATCTTTTGCTCCTCCCACTTTTATCTCCGAAAGGTCTTTTCCTACTACCGTTACTTCGGGCGCCTTATCTCCAACTTTTACATCGTTTCCGGCAAGATTTACGTCATTGCCTTTTAATTTTGTTTTCGCCATAATTTTTCCTTTGACATTTTATGTTGAAATTATAGCTAATTAGGATAAGTATTATCTTATTTATCAGAAACCGCCTTTTGCTTTAAGTTTCTTTTCATACTTATGTCCGATGATTGCCAAAGTAAATGTGATGGAGAAGTACATGCCCGCAACGATAAGCCAAGTTTCAAACGGTGAAAACGTATTTGCCACTATCTCTCTTCCCACCTTGGTAAGGTCGGTGATAGATATAACGGAGACCAAAGAGGAATCTTTAACCAACGCTATGACTTCGCCCACAAGCGCAGGTAAGGCTCTTTTTAAAGCTTGAGGCATTATGATATAACCCATAGTTTGGATATAGTTCATGCCCAAAGATTTTGAAGCTTCCGTTTGACCTTTATCGACTGATTGTATGGCGCCTCTTAATATCTCGGCGATATACGCTCCGTAAAAAAGTCCTAACGACGCCGCTCCCGCAACAAATCTCTCAAGATTGAATATGGTGGCTATGATAAAGTAAAAGATAAATATCTGCACCAATAAAGGCGTACCTCTTATGATAGTGATATAAACAGTCGCTATATCGTCCA
Source organism: Campylobacterota bacterium (assembly GCA_013153915.1). Taxonomy (GTDB): domain Bacteria; phylum Campylobacterota; class Campylobacteria; order Campylobacterales; family JALSKU01; genus JALSKU01. The sequence continues at coordinate 11,221 of JAADDL010000082.1, read as the reverse complement.
AAAAAGGATAGCCGCTTATCCTCATAAAAGTGAGTATCCAGCCTAAAATAAATGCCAATATCGCCGCATAAAAGGATATCTCAAGCGTTACGTACAGCCCCTTTAGAAGCGGGCCCGATGTCCATTTCGTATAGTATGCCAGAGTATCGCCCTCATATACCTCGGCTCCGTCTTTAACATCTATCTTATAGCCTTTTGCCGACAACTCTTTTTTCTCTCCGTCTTCCGAAGTGATGATAATCTTATCGCCTTTTACGCTAACAACACCGTCAAAAGGCGCCGTTAGTTCAATCTTTTTTTCATAAGCGAAATATTTTGGGACGCTATTCCATTTCCAAATATAGTTCATATGCGTTGCCGCAACATACAATCCGTATAATATTAAAACATAAAAACCTACGGCCAAAAAATGACCGAAGGTTTTATTTTTTAAGATCGATTCTTTTTTTCTTGCCATAGGTTATTGAACTCTTTTTAGCCAAGAGATATTTTTAAACCATTTGTTATACATCTTGTCATATGTTCCGTCATGTTTAACTTGATTTAAAAAGTTATCAAGCCAGTTCAAAAAGTCGGGGTCTCCTTTTCTAACCGCCCATCCAAGAGGCTCGAAAGTAAGATCTTTATCCCAGTGAACGATACCTTTTCCGCCTCTTTTTGCCATAAACATAGCATTATAAGGTTTATCGTAAACAAAAGCGTCGGCTTTTCCGTTTAAAAGCTCTTGAACGGCGTCCGCTTCCGTATCGAATGTTCTGATTTTTGCGTGTTTAAACATTCTTCTTGTAGCTATCTCACCCGTAACGCCTAGTTTTGTAACTATAGTATACTGAGGCTTATCCAAATCTTTCCAAGACTTTTTACCCTTTGCGACACTCTCTTTAACAAGCATAGTTTGACCTATATTGATATAAGGATTTGCAAAGTTTATCTTGAGATTTCTCTTTTGAGTGATAGTCATACCGGAGATGATGATGTCATACTTATCCGCCAACAAACCGGCTATGATACCGTCCCAAGCCGTTGGTACGATTTGCAACTTCACGCCCATATCTTTTGCCATCTTTCTAGCCATATCGACATCAAACCCTATGATATTTCCTTTTTTATCCTTCATCTCAAAAGGCATATACCCGGGCTCCATGCCGACTCTTAAAACACCTTTTTGAATTATCTGATTTAGAGTGGATTTTTTCCACAATCCGATATCAGACGCCATCATATTGACTCCAAACACTAAAAGTAGTGCCGCTAAAATCTTCTTCATACATACTCCTTAAAAAGTTTTCAACATTATTTTACACAACTATACTTAAATTTATGGTAAAATCCTTCGATGAAAAAGTTTAAAGAGTTTTTAGCCGACATCTCTTTGATTAGCGTGGCGCTTTCTTGGGGTATCACTTTTGCGATAGTGCAAGACGCTATCAAGGATGTGCCGGTATTCTCTTTTTTATTTTTGAGATTTTTTCTCTCTTTTGTCATAATGGGCGCTATATCTTTAAGATTTATAAAAGATATATCCATGCCTCTTATCCGCTCGGGGCTATTTTTGGGGGCTCTATTTTTTAGCGGCTACGCTTTTCAAACATACGGTTTGACATACACAAAATCCTCGATAGTCGCGTTTATAACGGGTTTAAACGTTATCATAGTGCCTATCGTGGCGTTTTTCGTATTTAAACAAAAAGTTCGTCTATACTCTATCATAGGAGCGTTTCTTGCCACCGTAGGCTTATGGCTATTGACGGGAGCGAACGGGATAGAGTCGATAGGAAAAGGGGAGGTGTATTCGTTTTTGTGTGCCGTTTTTTTTGCCGTCCATATAGTTTACACTTCCATATCCTCTAAAAAATATAATGTTTTTTTACTGGTAAGCGTACAGCTTTTTACAGTTGCGATGCTCTCTTTGGTGTTCTCTTTGGCAATAGACCCCTTTACTATGCCGAAACATTTTTCGCCATCTTTACTGATAGCGCTTGGAGCTACCGTCATATTCGCCACGGTTTACGCTCTTTTTGTCCAAACATATATGCAGCAATTCACAACTCCCGCAAAAACCGCCGTCATATTTACGATAGAACCCGCAAGCGCCGCGGTATTTGGATACTTCTATCTACATGAAACGCTAAGTTTGATGCAGATAATAGGAGGGGTTGTTATGATATTTGCCATATTGATAGCGGAATTGGGAAGTTATGCGCTAAAAGATTGAGCGCAAGATACTTTTGGGCTTATTTTAATCTTGTCAATATCGGTAAATAGACTTTTTTTATAGGCTTCTATCGCATACCTGCCTATCATAGCGGCATTATCGGAGCAGTACTCCAAAGGGGCAAGCAGAAGCTCCATGTCAAAATCTTTACTTAATCTTTCAAGTCGATTTCTTAGATAACCGTTTGCGCTAGCACCTCCGACTACGGATAAGATATGAGGATTTTTAGTGCGCTCTTTTAGTATCTTTTTTAACTTATGCAAAAGATGTAAAACCGCCGTTTTTTGAAAAGAGGCGCATATATCGGCTTTATCTTGTTCATTTAACTCTTTTATGGACTCTATCGCTAATCTAACTTGATTTTTTAAACCCGAATAGCTAAACGCCAATCTATTTGAGTTATATAGCGGTACGGTAAAATCAAATCTATCCTCGTCACCTCTTTTGGCATACTCCTCCACCACGGGACCGCCCGGATAGCCAAGACCTAGCATTTTAGCCACTTTGTCAAAACTCTCTCCGAAGCTATCGTCAAGAGTTTCGGCCAGCACCTCATACTCAAAAAAACTCTTTACGAATAAAACTTGAGTGTGCCCTCCCGACACCAAAAGCGTTATCATCGGAAATACCCCCTCTTTTTCTATAAACAAAGAGGCTATATGACCTTTTAGATGATTGACGCCTACAAGAGGAGCGTCAAGAGCTATGCATAAAGCTTTTGCCATAGTTACGCCCTCGACAAGAGTCACGGAGAGACCCGGCTCGTTAGTAACGGCTATCGCTTTTAAATCTTTAAAATACTCTTTACACTCTTCAAGAATCTTCGGAAGAGCTTTGGCGTGCAGTCTTGCGGCAAGCTCGGGAACCACTCCTCCGTACTTTGAGTGGTCTATCTCTTGAGAAATCTTTTTATGAAAAAAGAGTTTTTTATCGTCAATTTTCGTAACGGCTATAGAACTATCGTCACAGCTGCTCTCTATGCTAAGCAACACTAAACAAGCACCTTTACATGCCAAGGCTCAAATCTAACGCCGTAATCGTTATTGACGCCGTATCTTATGGAGATGTATTTTAATCTTCTAAGTTTGGAGAACTCTTTTGTCGTCGCAAACCTTGAAGTAAAGTTTGCATACCCCCAGTCAATCCTGCCCACGTCAAAATCTCTAATAGTGTGGTACGAATAGCCGGGAGGCGCGATATTGAAAGACGCCAAAGACAGGTTGCCATTTAGCCTTATAACTTTGCCGTAAAAAAGATATGTCTGCTTTATCACGCTTCTTATGCCCGAAGTCAATTTCAAAGTCGGACCGATATCTCGCATAATTCTCTCGTAATCTTCTTTGGGCTTTCCTTTAAAGAGATACTGCCCCGCACTCTTTATCTTGACAATCTCTTTTTTGTCGATTTGACTTGTTATCTTTTGTACCGTTCTATCCCCGTAAAATCCAAGCTTTGAGGCATCCATGTAAAATATCTTTTCCATCAGCGTTAATTCTTTCATATCGAAAGCGCCTATATGGCTAAAATCTTTTGCCGTTTTCAAAGCTTCGTCAAACGAGATGACACTAAAATTAGAATATCCGACTTGTTTTTGAATAAGCCCTAATTTTTTATATATACTATGAAAAATTTTCCTATCCGCTTCGTCTAAATATGTATATTTTTCGTCGGCGGCACTTAATTCACACAAGCCCATACACATAGTTAACGCTGAAAATTTAACAAAACCTCTTCTGTTCATTTCACCCTCTTACTATATTTTCTAACTTCCTTGTCGATCTCAAACACATCTTCAAAAAGATCGACCTTTATATCTTTAAATTTATAAAACGCACTCTTAACGATATCAAAAATATCCAAAAAACCTATCTCGTTCGATAGAAATCTCTCAACTCCTACCTCATTTGCGGCGTTTATAACCACCCCTTTATCCGAATCGTTTAATATCTCGTCTTTAAAAGACCAAATAGGGTATCTTTGTTCGTCTATCTTTTCAAAACTAAGTTCCGCTATTTTTAAAATATCGATATTCGGCAATATTCTTTCGCCGAACTTGTCTCCCAATAACGCATAAGCTATAGGCAATTTCATATCGGCTCTAGCAAAGTGTGCCGTCGTACTTCCGTCTTTAAAATCTATCAGAGCATGAATTACGGATTTATTCTCTATCAAAGCATCCACTTTTTCGGTTTTAAAAAGCCATTTAGCTTCCAATATCTCAAACAACTTATTTGTCATCGTAGCGCTATCGATACTTATCTTGTCGCCCATACTCCAGTTGGGATGTTTTAGGGCGTCTTTAGGCTTTACATCTTTTAATCTATCAAGAGGAGTGTTTCTAAACGGTCCTCCGCTTGCCGTGATAGTCATCTTCTCTATCTCTCTGCCGTTTTGCAAATACCATAAGGCAAAATGTTCGCTATCTATCGGAACGATTTTTGATACATCGACGAATTTTCCCGCCGCCACAAGAGACTCTTTGTTGGCAAGAGCCACTCTTTTGCCGCACTTTATCGCTTCCATAGTAGGCTTTAAGCCCAAAAAACCCACAAGTGCGTTGACTACAAGATCGCTTGCGGAAAGGTTAATAACCTCCACTATGCCTTCGTTTCCGTAAAAAACATTTTTATGACAAACCAAATCCGCCAAAGACTTATCGGCGACTCCGACATATTTTGGATTAAATAGTTCTATTTGTCTATTTAGCAACTCCACATTATTGCCGGCTATCAAAGCTTCGATTTGAAGATCGAACCTTTTAGCGATATTTAAAACATTGACTCCGATAGAACCGGTACTTCCGAGTACTACCACCTAAGCTAAACCTCTCAATAGTATCACCATAACAACACTCGCAAAAAGATAGCCATCAACCCTATCAAGCACACCGCCGTGTCCGGGCAAAATATTGCCGCTATCTTTTACGCCTGCTTCTCTTTTTAGATAACTCTCAAACAAATCCCCGTAAACCGCCGCCACGGAGGTACAAAAACTAACAAATAAAGAGAGCCAAAAACCTACGAAATTCAAACCGTATAAAGTTCCAAAAAATGAAGCAATAACTATACCACCTATAACTCCTTCGATAGTTTTATTGGGAGAAATAGGAGAAAATTTTCTTTTTCCGATGCTTTTGCCTACAAAGTACGCCCCCGCATCACTTCCTACCACTACAATGACAAGCCAAATCAAAACTCCCATGCCAAAATCGTGATATAGCGCCAAAATAAACAAAAACGGGGTAACGGGATACAAAAACGGATATAAAAGTTTAAAGTTTATTTGATTGTAAAAAAGCATAACTATCGTAACGACAATCAAGGTTAAAAAAGAAAGATCGTCAGGATTTGGATAAAAAAGCGCCACAAACCATACGACAAATACAAGAAAATAGATATTGTTATTTTCTATCTTAAAAAGTTTTATACTCTCATGGGTTGCCACCATATAAGCCGCCCCCAAAAATAGCCAAGTCAAGAAAAAACTATCCGCCAAAGCCACCAAACCGACTGCTACTATCAAAACGAGTGCCGTAACATATCTTTGCTTATCCGCCGAGAACTTCTCTTTTATATTTTCAATTTTACTCTTTTGCTCTTCCAATTTTACACCTTTATATCCAAAAGATACGCTCTTTTTTTCTTCTCGTCTTGTTTGTCGTCTTTATCGCCTCTTAATTTTTTCATCATCTTCTCTTCTTCCTCTTCCTCTCCGCTACTCTCTTTGCCCTGCTTTTTTTGATGCTCCTTTTCAGGGTCGATTTTATACGCCTCTTCCATAGGCCTTATCTCTTCAATCTCTTTCTCTTTTTCATTCACTATCTGTGCGGAGGCGCTATTTTGCAAATCTATACGATTCTTCAAATCGATCTGTTTTGAAGCCGGTATTTGCATATTTTGGTTAACATATATCGCTCCTTCGACCGGCGTAATTGCCATATAAACTCCTTTTTATACCGAGACGCTAATAGTCTTATAGTTTACATAATTTACTTTTGCGCCCGAGACAATCCTCACATCTCTTCTTTTAGCGTAATCCACCAAGAAAGAGCCTTTTTTTGAAGTGCTAAACTTAACGCACAATTTAGCCGCAAATTCTACCACCTCTTTCGGAACCTCTTTTTTATCACTTCTTATTATAACATGTGTTGATGGAATATCTTTTAAATGTAGCCACAAATCGTTCATTTTTGCCTTTTTTAAAAGATATTCGTTGGCTTTTTCATTTTTTCCCAAGCTTATTTTATAGCCATTGTAATAAAAGTTTTCAACCCCGTCAAAATCGTGACTCTTTTTTTTACTTTTACTCTTTTTCGGAAAGTATAGTTTTAACTCATCTATACTTTTAGTATTTTTGACTATCTCTTGCAGCTTTTTTAGATACTCTATCTTGGATATTAAATTTTCCTCTTCTATATGGATATTTTTTGCCTTTTGTCTTAACTTTTTTGATGTTGAAAACAAAATATTTGCGGCATCTGCTGGAGTTTTTGCCTCATTTGGAAAGGATATGTTAACTTCATTGCCTTCAAAATCTTTAAGAAATACGCCTTTTTGATAAGATTTTATATTGTGCAAATTAGCAAGTATCAACTCCGCCTCTTTTTGATAAGTGTCGGATTTTTTTAATAATTCTTGCGGTTTTTTAAGAGAATTTTTTATCTTTTGTAGCTTATCTATCTTTTTTTGTATCTCTATTAATTTTTGATTGATAGCTATCAAAAGTCTTTTTTGTTCTCTTTTTTTATACTCTTCATATAAAAAACTCTCTATATCTTCTATATTTTCATATTTTTCATTGATTTTAAAAGGCGGTAAATCGGGCAATTTTAAACCGTTTTGAATCACCCTGTATGAAACAGAGGCGTCTATATGTCTTAAAGCCTCCAATATCGTCATCTTTTCATCAAGTATGATAAAATTTGTATGCCTTCCCGTAAACTCAAGCTGTAAAAAACTCTTAACGGCTTTATAGCTTTTTCTCTGTTCTATCTCAAATCTTAAAACTTTATTGTCGGGCAAAACCTCCACACTTCTTATAAAAGAGGCGTTGCACCTTTTTCTAAGCACTACATCAAAGGGCGCTTCATACTCTTTTGCGGTTTTATAATCATCTTTTTTAAAGATATAAGATTCTCCCTTTTTCATATCAAAAAAGAGGCTCTCGCCCTTGTCAAAAACCATCTTTATAACGGTATCGTCAACTCTAAAAGCCTTATCAATCTTTTTAAATCTCTTTATATAGTCGGCTATTTGGAGTAGCTGATATCTCTTCATGACTTAGGCTCTATATTTAATATCTCTTTTAAATCCTCTTCCAAATGCTCGGCGTTTTTTGCTCTAACATAGATTGTTTGTCCGCTTTTTAACTCAATCTTCAAAAGATCTTTCCAAAATCTCAAAAAACTTCCGTAAGTTTTGGTAAATTTATCAAAACTCCACTTTGTAGCCTCCAGACTCTTTATATGCTCTTTTGGAATATATATGGTTTTTGTTCCTACCAAAAATATACCGTTTTCATTCGCATCAAGTCTGGCATAGTATCTACTAAGGAAAACTTTATAGTAAAAAAAGATAAAAAAGATCAAATTTACGATAAAACCTAATAATATGCCTATATATACTTGCGGAATATCAAGTGTATAGATGTAGTTAGGATCTCCGAAAATATACTTGCTAACAAAATAGGTAAACCAATCCGTAGCTAACGAACTAAAAAATATAACAAAAAATATTCCTATGACAAAAAAGAGTCTATTGCTTAGTCTCCTACTAACTCTAATATCTCGTTTGTTATAGACAATATTTATATTGCTAAGTGATTTTTTGGCTTTTCTTTTTAAATAGTATATGATAGCTACGAAAAACGCAAATAACAAAACCAAGCGGATAACAACGGCTTCATATGGAAAAAAGTAGTAATCTTCATAAAAAAACTTATATGAATTGCTATCTTTACCTACATCGGCAAGAGTTTTTTTGTACTCTTCGTATGTTATAGAGTTAAAGATAGTGTAGGGGTCTTTGTTCTCTTTCATCTCATCTTTTAGATACTCCATATCACCGACCAATCTATATAGCGAATCGCTATCATGCTCGATAGAGAGATAATTTTTTATATACTCCCTTAGGGACTCTTTGATAGTTTTATTGTCGATATTTTTTATATCTTTTTTTAAAAAATTCTCTATAAACTTTTTATTTTTGTAAAAATTATTATGAAGTCCGTCAAAGACCAAAACTTCGATAGACGCACCCCTTTTAAAGAAAAAATCGCTATTGACGCCGTAAACGCTCCCTTTTTTATTTCTAAGTTCTTGTTGCAATCTCATAGCCAAATAGTCAAAATATGAACTCATTATTTGAAACTTTTTATAGCTATCTTCGATATATTTATATCCTACATATCCTACATTTTTGTCGTTTGGCGCCAATCTTACCATCTTATAAGGTTTTCCCGATAAAACGGCGTCTCTTGGAGGAAGTTTCGTAGTAGCACTACCTTTTTTATCTATATTTTCAAAGCCTTTTTTGATGATGTTTTTCATCTTGTCATGGTCAAAATTGCCGACAACTATCAACCTCATATTTGCAGGGTAATAATATTTGTCATAATGTTTTAAAACATCTTTTAAGGTAAATTTGAGATTATTTTGTTGTGCTATGTAAAACGGCGGCAATTTTTTAATTTGGCTCAGCTTGAAGTCATCTTTATAAACATCCGGTTTTTTGGTAAATATCGCATTGGCAAACTTAGTAATATTCCAAAATATAGGATAGTACCATTTTGATTTGCCTATCTCGGTCTGCAAAGCGCTTCTTTCGACTTCCAAATCGTTTTTAGTAATATTTTTATCAAAAAACATCATCGGCAATTTTTTTACTATGTCGTATGAGCGCTCTTTTAAAATATCAAATACGAAATCGGTTTCATATCTTTTTGTAAAACCGTTTACATATATCGCTCCGATATCTTTAAAGTAGTCTAAATAGTCATGTTTTGGCACCCTTTGGTCTCTAAAAATCATATGTTCCGTCAAATGAGATATACCGAAATTTTCTTTATTTTCAATATCCATGCCGACTTTTACTTTCATAGTAACCGAGACATTTTTTGCTTGATTGTCGCTCAAAAGATAAACTTCCATAGAGTTTTTCAACTTAAAGTGGTCTATATCTTTATATCTGTTTTTTACCTCTTTTAAGATAGAGGCATTTACAAAAAGTACAACACAAAATAGCAAAATTATCTTTTTCAAAATAAAACCTCATATAAATGATATAGATGATTTTAACCGAAGTTTGTTTTAATATTTCTTTATCTATTCTATTTATCGAACAATAAATCTTTCTAATACAAAAAAACGATACATTTTAAAGCGCCGTGAGCGCCTATGACTAAAGATTGTTCTATGTCGGCAGTTTTTGAAGGACCGCTTATAAAAACTCCGAAACTCTCAAAATCCAACTCTTTAAAAGCTTCGTTCATGTTATTTAAAAGCCTGTTTTTATCAAGCAGTATTATTAAATTTTCACATATAAAATATACGGTCTTTATATCCACATCTTCGCTATCGCACCAGATAGCCCCATTTTCACAAACTCCAAATCTCCCCTCTACTATCACCGTTTTTATATCTTTTAACTCTTTTGGATTTTTTATCGTAATATTTTTTTCATTTTTCTCTTTGCAAAATGAAAAATCCAAAAAAGAGTCTTTTTTGTACTCTTCCAACTCTTTGGGTATATCCTCTTTTTTTATCTCTTTGGCTTCACCACCCGCCGCTTTTAGAGCATCTTTAAAAGCTTCTATTTTTTCTTCAAAACGGCTAAGTTCAAAATCGATCTCTTTTAACTCCACCTTTTCTAAAAAACCGTTTTTTATCTTTTTAAGTATAGCCTCTTTAGAGTTCATCACTATCCTTCATCATCTCTTTAAAACTCTTTTTGGCAAAAGTCGGCAACTCTCTGCCTTCTCCCCAAAGATTTAGGCTTTTTGGCAAAAGCGGGGTTAAAACCCTTGCCGCCTTAAAAGTAAATTCCGTTAAAAATTCGGAGGAAAAGATATAAGAAGCCGCTTTTAGGGCATATCTCTTTTTAGAAGATAGATAACCTCTTTTTACATACTCTTTTCTATATGAAAGAAGTTGGTGCGTTATATCTATCTTTACGGGGCAAACATTGACACAACTCCCGCAAAGCGTGGAGGCAAAAGTGTTGTCTCCGTTATATTTCAAATCCCTATTTGCTCCAAGAAGCGAGCCTATGGGGCCGGGTATCACATAAGAGTAGCTGTGACCCCCGCTTCTTCTATATACGGGGCAACTATTCATACAGGCTCCGCATCTAATACATTTTAAAGAGTTTATATACTCTTTTTTGGATATTATCTCACCTCTTCCGTTATCCACTATCACCACATGAATCTTTTGATTTTGCATAGGCTTTTTATAGCAAGACGTATATGTTGTGACACTCTGTCCCGTTGCACTTCTAGCCAAAAGTCTTATAAAGACTCCAAGATGCTCTTTTTTAGGTATTATCTTTTCGATTCCCATACAAGCTATATGCACTTTTGCCAAAGATGTTCCCATATCGGCGTTGCCTTCATTGGTACAAACCACAAAGCTTCCGTCTTCGCTAACTGCAAAGTTAACCCCCGTTATAGCCGCATCGGCACTCAAAAACTTCTCTCTTAAATGCTTTCTCGCCTCTTTTGTTAGATATTCGGGGTCGCAATTTCCCTCTTGGGTATGCAAATGCTCTTGAAAAGTCTCGGCAACTTGCTCTTTTTTTAGATGGATGGCGGGCAAAACTATATGGCTAGGTTTTTCTCCCCTTAGCTGAACTATCCTCTCTCCAAGGTCGGTATCGACCACCTCTATACCTTTACTCTCCAAAAAGGGATTTAGGTGACACTCTTCGGTTAGCATCGATTTACTCTTTACGACCTTTTTGGCTCCGTTTTTTTTCAAAATATCGTAAACTATCCTATTGTGTTCGAGCG
>JAADDL010000014.1 GCA_013153915.1 Campylobacterota bacterium | reverse complement strand
TCAAGGACAATAGAAGCAATAAAGCGTACTCAAATGTTGACGCTATTTTGGACGGTGATATTACCAAAGTTTTGGAAGATGTTTTGATAGCTACTTCCAATGATAAAAAATAAACATATCGGAGGTTTTTATGAGATATACGGCTGAAGCCTTGCTGACTCAGCTTGGATACACTATCAACGAGAGCGTTTTAGCTCAAATGCAAAGGATTATCAAAAATACAAAAGGTTTTGATGTGATAGAGAAGCATATCGTACAGTTAAATGATGCGTTAAAACCTTTTCAAGCTTATATAGCTATGTCAAATTCTGTTGATTATCTAAAGATAAAAAACGAATCAGACCCTCAAAGCTTGGAAAAAGTGGATGAGATGATACATGATTGGTCTAAAAAGTATAAAATCGATATCAAAAAGGTTGACGGTAAAGAGACATATTATATCTTAGGATACAAATCGTAAGAGTGTTTAAACATTTAAACGGCTCTATAGTCTTAGGGCATATATTTACATTTATCACTATTGCTATATGGAGTACCGCTTTTGTAAGCAACAAAGTGCTTATAGAGTACTTGAGTCCTTTGGAGATTATGATATTTCGTTTCGTGCTGGGCTATATCGTCTTATTGTTGGCATATCCTCATATAAGTTTGCCTCGAAGTTTAAAAGACGAATCCCTCTTTTTTCTTTTAGGGGCGCTTGGAATATTTGTATATTTTCTTTTTGAAAATTTTGCGTTAAAATGGACTCAGGCTACAAATGTGGGTCTGTTTATGGGCGCTATACCGATATTGACGGCTATCGTATCTCATATCATTCATAAAGACGAACATTTTAGTAAAAATCTACTCATAGGCTTTTTTTTGGCGATGAGCGGAATGGCTCTCATACTTTTTGAAGGGCATGGTTTCAAGATGAGATTTAAGGGTGATTTGTTGGCTCTTTGCGGTGCTTTGACATTTGCCCTTTACTCCTCTATATTAAAAAGTGCGCCTTCAAAATATCACCCCATAGTTATCACGAGAAAAAGTTTTTTTTACGGGCTTTTGTTGATGGGTGTGTATTATGTTTTGCAAGGAGACGAGCTAAATTATCAAGCGTTGCAAAATAGAGTAGTTTTAAACAATATTTTGTACCTTGGGATATTCTCTTCGGGATTAGCTTTTTTACTCTATCAGCAAGGAGTAAAAAGGATAGGCTCTATAAGCGCTAGCAACTATATCTACTTAGTGCCGTTGTTAACCGCCGTAACGGGAGTCATCGTGCTTGATGAAGTTGTGACGGTTCGCATGACGATAGCGGGCGGATTGATACTTTTGGGGTTATATATCGCTCAAAAAAGGCAAAAAGCTTAAACTTTTCTTCTTACAGTTATCCTTGCGGGATTAAAGAGTTCCGTAGCTTTTTTGATGAACGGGTCGTCAAGTATATTTTCCTCTTTGGAGTTATTATCGGGATTGTCAAGGTGTGAGGCTATGCAAGAAGGATTTTCGTCCTTTGGCTCTTCGTTTTCGGGCTTTTTTTTGTCATCTTCATCTTTTTTCGGAGTATCGTTTCTTTCTTTTGATATATCTTTTGAGCATGGTTTCATGGATATTTTGGTCTCGATACCGTAAATATCTTTAACAAGGTGTTTGATTACGCCCGAAGCCAATCTAAGAGTCTTTTTGCACTTGTCCTCGGTGCAACTTTCAAGTTCGAGTATATCGTTTTCAAATTTTATAAAGCTGACACTTTTTTCAAAACACTCTCCGGTTTCATAGTTTCTATCGTATATCGATTTTACTAAAAGAGAAAACTTTTTGGCATTATCTTGGTCGGTCGGTATTTTTGGATTTTCGGGCTGTATCTTGGTGTCTATCGTATCGTTTTGGGGTAATGCTGTCCGGTGTGTCGGGTTTGTTTGCGTTTTTGTTTTTTCAAGCGATTCTATAAGAGAGTCGATGGATTTTAGTTTGGTAGCTTCGACCATCTTGAAAAACATCAAAGATAGCACAAAACCGCTGTCGGCATTGATAAAAAGAAGATTTTTCGCATCGCTTAATATCCTAAAAAATCTATCGTAAAGAATAGTGCTAAATCTTGCGTCTTCCATAAAGAATGAATTTTTAAGATAAGCTATCATCTCATCTATAACAACTTCGCTTTCATACTCTTCAAGCTCTTTTATGATATCAAGTAGCCTTTTTTTGTCGCCGTTTAAGACGGTATCAAATATCTTATCAAGATATGCGGGGTCTATAAGTCCTAGCATATTTGCGATAACGGTTGTTTGTATGTAGCCTTTTGCGTATATGATAGCTTGGTCTAATAGAGTAAGAGTATCTCTTAAAGAGCCGTTTCCCGAACGACTAAGCATATCCAAAGCTTCACTTTCGTATCTTATGCCCTCTTTATCCAAGATATACTCAAGATGGTGTTTTATGTTTTTTTCGCTTATTCTTTTAAATCTAAAGTGTTGAGTTCGTGAAAGTATGGTTGCGGGAAGTTTTAAAGGGTCTGTCGTAGCCAAGATAAATTTTATATACTCGGGTGGCTCTTCGAGAGTCTTTAAAAGAGCGTTAAAAGCTTCTTTTGTAAGCATATGCACTTCATCGATTATAAATATCTTATATCTTGCCATGGTTGGTTTGTATTTTGTCTGTTCGATAAGGTCTCTTATGTCGTCTATCTTCCTGCTACTTGCCGCATCCATCTCGATGATATCTATATGTCTGTTTTCATTGGCGGCTTTGCAGTTTTCGCACTCTTCGCAAGGTTTTGCGGTAGGTCCGTTATCGCAAACTAACGCTTTTGCGAAAATTCTAGCCGTAGAAGTTTTTCCACTTCCTCTAAGTCCCGAAAATAGATAGGCATGAGAGAGTCTGTTGCCGTTTAAAGCTCCCGTTAGAACTTGCGCTATAGAGTCTTGACCTATGAGCTCCTCAAATGTTTTGGGTCTATATTTTAGAGCTAAAACTTCCGACATATCTATCCTTGATATAAGATGGCGTAATTATACTATCTTTTGTTTGATAGTGCGCTGATTTTTATAACCACTTTTTTGCCACCTCTTTTAAATGGCTCGGGTTTTCCGTGGCGAAATATTTTATATCGGTATCGATATTGTCTTCAAACTCGTACCTGTCTTTTAAATACTCTACGATAGCTTCTCCCGAATGTATAAGTACGGTATCTTTAAAAAATTTTCTATATTCGTTTTCTATCAAAGGAAAGTGAGTGCACCCCATAATAAGCACATCGGGTTTTTTTATATCTTTAAAGTAGTATCTCATAATAGCGTCCGATACGCTCCCGCTAAATATATCCTCTTCTACCATAGGCACAAAAAGACCGGTAGCTTTTTGCTGGAGATTTTTATATCCTTTTTCGCTTAAAAGCTTTTTGTATTTGCCGCTTTTAACAGTGGCTTTCGTGCCGGTTATCAATATATTGCTATTTTTGTCTTTGACTCTATTTTCGACGGCTATGACTCCGGGTTCTATCACTCCTACCACCTCAAACGGAGCTTGCTCTTTTAGCTCTTCTATCGCATAAGCGCTGACGGTATTGCAGGCGGTTATGAGTATGTCTATATCGAAATTTTTGAAAAATTCAAGAGCCTCTAAAGCGTATCTTATGACGGTATTTTTATCTTTCGTGCCGTATGGAACTCTTGCCGTATCGCCGTAGTAGATGATTTGTTGAAAAAGTTTTTGCTCTATTAGAGATTTAACGACGCTAAGTCCGCCGACGCCGCTGTCAAAAACTCCGGCTTTTAATATCTTTTTACTCATTCATTATGGATAAAAACTCTTTATTATCTTTTGTTTTCAAGAGTTTCGAGTATAGAAATTTTAAAGCCTCTATCTCTTCCATTTGGCTGATAGCTGTTCTTAAAGCCCAAATCTTCGGCAAATCGTTTTTGTCTACCAAAAGTTCCTCTTTCCTAGTGCCGGATTTGATGATATCGATAGCGGGATATATTCTTCTATCGGCTATATGTCTATCAAGGATGATTTCGCTATTGCCGGTACCTTTGAACTCCTCAAATATGACTTCGTCCATTCTTGAGCCGGTTTCTATAAGCGCTGTTGAGATGATAGTAAGGCTTCCGCCTTGTTCGATGTTTCTTGCCGCACCGAAAAATCTCTTGGGTTTATGTAGAGCGTTTGCGTCAACACCGCCGCTTAGGACTTTACCGCTACTTGGTGTGACCGTATTGTAAGCTCTTGCAAGTCTTGTGATAGAATCAAGCAGTATCACGACATCTTTACCTATCTCTACCCTTCTTTTGGCTTTTTCGATAACAAGTTCGGCAACTCTGACATGATTTGTGGCGGCAAGGTCGAAAGTGGAGCTATACACATCCCCTTTGACGCTTCTTTGCATATCCGTTACCTCTTCGGGTCTTTCATCGACTAACAAGACTATGAGTTCGATTTCCGGATGGTTGTGGGTGATACCGTGAGCCAACTCTTTTAAAAGTTCGGTCTTTCCGCTTCTTGGAGGCGCTACGATAAGAGCTCTTTGTCCTTTTCCGATAGGTATGAAAAGATCAAGCACTCTTCCCGTTAGTTTTTGCGGGTCATACTCAAGCTTTATTCTTTCCGTCGGATACAAAGGTGTTAAGTTTTCAAAAAGAGGTCTGTTTCTGCTCTCTTTTAAGGGCAGGTAGTTTACCGCCTCTATCTTCAAAAGGGCGTAGTATCTCTCTTGGTCTTTCGGAGGTCTTACTTGTCCGGTTACTATATCACCCGTTCTTAGGGCGAATTTTCTAACTTGAGTAGCGCTTACATAGGCGTCGTTCGGGCTATCGCTTAGATTTTCGTCAACGGCTCTTAAAAAGCCGTATCCGTCATGCATAATCTCCAATATACCCGTAAAGAGTATATATCCGCCTTTGCTTGTTTGAGACTTTAATATCTCAAACATTATATCTTGTCTTTTAAGTTGATTCGGATTTTCTATGCCTAGGCTTTCGGCTATCTCGATAAGTTCCGTGATGCTCTTTTTTCTAAGCTCCTCTATCCTGTAGCCCTCAACCGGAACATGAGTTCTTTTGTTGTTATACTTTTTATTTTGATTGTTACCGTTTTTGTTCTGTCCGTTTTGTTTTGTATTTTCGGGAGTTGTCTCCATCGTTCCTTCTTTTTGTTTGATTAAGATTTATAAATAGTATGCAATGCAGAGTTATTAAAGATAACACTATCTTTAATTGTGGATTGCTAAAATTTTAATGACGTTATTTTATAATAAGTTGGGATTTTTGTCAACCGTTTATATTTATGCGATATACGGATGAGTTTATGAGCTTGATAAATAGCTGTTTAGATTTGCGTTAGTTAAATGTTTTGTTTGCAAAGATAATTTATCCAGTATCGATTTGACGGATTTTCGGTCATCTGCCTCATTGGCTTCCGCCAAAGAAAGAAGAGTGCCGGCTATACCTTTTTTATGCAGTATGGCGTCTTGAACGTTTTTGCTGATATGGAGATCTTTTAAAGCTTTTTCAAGAGGCGCGTTAAATATAATATCTATTTTTGATAGCAATCCCGTTAGATAAACGATCTCTTTTGTATATTCATCGTTATGCTCTTTTAAATATTTTAGAATATTTAACATAAAATCGGATCTGTTTTTTATCATCACAAACAATGGGTTTGAGTAAGGATTTTCTCCATCATTGCTATACAAGAGTAAAACCAGCCAGTTTTTTAAATGGTTTAATCCCAAAAGAGTCACTGCTTGTTTTATGGAGGTAATATCTTGTTTAAAGTTGAAATATGCGGAATTTATAAATTTTAAAAGGTTTATACATATTAAAGGATATTTTTCTATTTTTCGGATTATGGATTGTGTATTTTCGTTTTCTTGTATAGAGTTTAAGATATCAAGTATTTCGGGTTTTAAGGGATCTATCTTTTTAGTAGATAAGATGGTCGGCATTGCAAAATAGTACCCTTGAAAAAAGTCATATCCTATATCTTTTAATTTTTCGAAATCTTCATGGGTTTCAACTTTTTCGGCTATAAATTTTATATCGTATTTTCTTAATGATTCTACCGTTTTTTTCATATTTTCCAAAGAATTTTTTTGCAAATCAACCTTGATATAGTTAATTTTCGGAAAAAGAGAGTCGTATTTTTTTAAGTTTTTCGTGCTAAATACAAAATCATCCAGCACAAAAGTGTATCCTTTATCTGTTAGTTCGCATATCCTGTTAAATAATTTTTCGGATATCGTTTCGCTTTTTAAGATCTCCAAATATATCTTCTCTTTAGGGATATTATCTATTATATTATGATAAAGCAGATCTTCACTAACGTTGACAAAGCCGATTTTGTTGTCAAGAAGTTTGTCTATGCCTATATTATTTAAGGCTACGGATAGAGTCTTTATGGTTGAGTCAAAATTTCCCAGCTCTCCCCTGTAGTAGTTAAAAATATCGCTATTTCTATGCAACAACTCATATCCTACTATTTCACTTTGCTTGTTTAGTATAGGCTGTCTTCCGAGATATACTTCATTTTCTATAAAATCTTCACTCATTAACCGCCTTTGAAAATTAGTTTTGTATTATATCATAAAACTATATTAGCCGAATAATTTTTGCAAAATTACTTCAAAAAACACCACGCATACCATTAAAAATAAAATAATCAGTAAAGTTTTTTTCATTTATCGCCTCTTAACAAA
>JAADDL010000050.1 GCA_013153915.1 Campylobacterota bacterium | reverse complement strand
ACCAATGGATACTTAAGTCTATCGGGATCATACAAAGCTTGGATACCTGCATTTCCTCTCGGACAAAGCATATTTTTTGATTTTGGAAAAACAGGATTAGGATTGAGCTTAGTTACGACACCCTTCTCCACTCTTGCGATGGCCGCACACTTATTTACGCACATTTCACAAAGTGTCGGTACAAATACAGCTTTTCCTCGACCTGTTTTGGTCGTAACCTTTAATTCTCCTTTTTCCTCTTCATTTGATAGAAGATTTGTAGCGGTCAGTGTCGTTCCGCCTATAACGCTTAAAGCTACACTGCCTTGCAAAAATCTTCTACGAGAAATTTCTACTTCCATATTGCCTCCTTATAGCCAACCTTATTTCTGAATAAAAAATTCTATCTATAAAATTATATAATATTATTTAAATTAGAAAATTTATCTGAAAAAAATGCAAAAACACTATTTTTTATTACATATGGTAACATATTAACTATAAGAAATTCTTTTAATTGATATTTTTAACAATGACTTTGTATAGCCGTTATTTAGGGTTTTACTTGTGTATTATAGATTGAAGTTATAGTAAAAATAAGCTTATTTTATACTATTTTCTCTACCATAAGTTGTGGTGTTATATAACCTCTATAATCGTTCTTGGAAATAGTAAAAATCATATCGATATTTGAACCTATATCAACTTTTGTTTTATAATTAAAATTTATAGATTCAAGTATTTGATTTTTTGATTCTACTATTATTTTTTGGTGATTTTTCTCTTTGCCGAGGATTCTCTCTTTTTTTACCGTAGCGTTTTTTATAAAAAAGCAAGGTTTGGGATTTTTGTATCCGTAAGGTTCAAAAAACTCAAGAATATCCAAAAGCTCAAAATCTATCTCTTTGGGGTCTATTTCACCCAAAACATCCTTGCTTGAAACAAATAACTCCTTTTTTAGAAGAGAAACGCTATTTTCTACCGATTTTTTAAAAGAGGGTAAATCTTTGACATTCAAAGATAATCCGGCCGCACCTTTATGTCCGCCGTAGTGTAAAATATTCTCTTTTTCTCTACTTATTATCTCGAGTATATCCACTTCTCCAACGCTTCTTGCGCTTCCTTTGGCGATATCTTCATTGATAGAAAAGACGATAGCCGGCTTCTCAAAACGCCTTGCAAGCTTTGCCGCTACGATACCTATGACGCCCTCATGCCAACCTTCTCCCCAAACGACAACTATATCCTTGCTCTCATCGACCGATTTTAGAGAGATTTCAAAAAGCTCTTTTTCTATCGCTTTTCTCTTTTCATTGAGTAAAACTATCTCATCAAGCAATCTTAAAGCTTCATCTAAACTCTTGGCTTTTAAAAACTTAAAGGCTTTTACGGCACTTTCCATTCTGCCCGCACTATTTAATAAAGGAGAAAATAAAAAGGATATATCTTCGCTACGAAAAACCGTTTTGGCAAATTTGCTTTTGATGGCTAGTATGGAGGCTCTTTTTGAGCTGTTTATCGCCACAAGACTTTTTTTGACAAGAAGTCTATTTAGATCCTTTAACTCCATCATATCCGCAACTATCGCGATACCCAGCAAATCCACATATTCTAGCATATTGATTTTTAAGCCCAACTCCTGTTTTATAGCTCCCGCAAAGTACCACGCCACTTGAGCTCCGCAAATCTCTTTATACGGGAAAGGGCAATCTTTTTGTTTCGGATTTATAATCGCAAATGCATCGGGTAACATTTCCGCAGGTGTGTGGTGGTCGGTTATGATAAGGTCTATGCCTTTGCTTTTGCAAACTTCCGCGGCTTCCAAAGACGAGATACCGTTATCTACCGTTATGATAAGCGACGCATCTATATCCTCTATGATATCTTTACTTATACCGTAACCGTCTTTAAATCTATCGGGGATAACGACATCTACTTTGTCGCTAACTCTCTCCAAAAAATCACTCAATATAAAAGATGAAACAACGCCGTCAACATCATAATCGCCTACGATGGTTATCTTTTCATTGTTGTAAACGGCTTTTGCTACTCTTTTTGCCGCCTTTTGCATATCTTTAAACATATCGGGAGTCGGCAAAGAGGATAGTGTGGAAAATCTATCATCCTCAAACCTTTGAGAGAGAATATTTTTTATATCCTCTTTCGTTAAAAGCTTAGACATTTTTCTCCAAAGCGGCCTTCACAAACGACAAGATGACTTTATTGGGCTTTTGCAACCTGGAGGTAAATTCGGGATGGAATTGCACTCCCATAAACCAAGGATGATCCTTTAGCTCCACCACCTCGATAAGACCTTTACTCTCTCCGCTTACGATAAGCCCGTTTTTCTCATACTGCTCTTTGTATGCGGGGTTTGCTTCGTATCTATGCCTATGTCTTTCAAAAACTCTCTTTTTGCCGTCATACGCTTTTGAAAGTAAAGTACCCTCTTTTATATCACACTCGTAAGCTCCAAGCCTCATAGTACCTCCAAGCGGAGATTTGTGAGTTCTAAGCTGTTTGTTTCCGCTACTGTCTATAAATTCGTCTATCAGATAGACTATAGGATTTTTACAATCTTTATCAAACTCTACGGAGTTGGCATCCTCAAGTTTCAAAACATTTCTCGCAAATTCCAAGAGTGCCAACTGCATACCGAGACAAATACCGAGATACGGCTTTTTATTTACCCTAGCATACTCTATAGCCTTTATCTTTCCGTCAACCCCTCTCTCTCCAAAGCCTCCCGCTACCAAGATACCGTCTGCCTCTTCAAGTAGTTGTAGGTTTTTATTTTTTTCCAACTCTTCGCTATCTACCCATAAAAGCTCCACTCTAGAGTTTAAGTTGGCTCCGACATGGATAAAAGCTTCGGTCAAAGATTTATATGCTTCTTTCAGATCAAGATATTTCCCCACGAAGGCTATCTTAACTTTTTTAGTAGGCGCTATAACTCTTTTAACCAAAGAGTCCCATTTTTTCATATTAGGATTGAGTTCTCCAAGATCCAAATACTCCGAAATAGGATGCAAGATACCTTCGTTTAAAAAATTTAGAGGCACTTTATATATACTTTTTGAGTCTATCGCCTCTATAACGCAATCTTTTTCAACATCGCAAGAAGACGCAATCTTCTCTTTCATAGCTTTCGGAATAGAGTGTTCCGTTCGGCATATCACGATATGAGGAGTTATACCTATCCTTCTAAGCTCTTGGACGCTATGTTGGGTAGGTTTTGTCTTTAACTCTCCCGCCGCTTTCAAAAAGGGCACGAGCGTAAGATGTACGAATATAGCTCTTTTTTTGCCGACATCCCTTTTTAACTCCCTTATAGCTTCCAAAAACGGTAAACCCTCTATATCCCCTACTGTTCCACCTATTTCGACTATGAGTATATCTTGCTTTTCTCCGGCTTTTACAATCCTCTCTTTTATCTCGTTTACGATGTGAGGTATCACTTGTATGGTTTTTCCTAGATAATCCCCTCGTCTTTCTCTCTCGATAACCGTTGAGTAGACTTGTCCCGTTGTGAAGTTGTTTAACTTGGAAAGGTTTACATCCAAAAATCTCTCATAATGCCCCAAGTCCAAGTCTGTCTCCGCTCCGTCAGCCGTTACGAACACTTCTCCGTGCTCCAAAGGACTCATCGTACCCGGATCGACATTGATATAAGGGTCCATCTTCAAGATAGTCACTTTAAAGCCTGAATGTTTTAGAAGCGTAGCGATACTTGCGCTTGCTATACCTTTTCCAAGAGAGCTTAAAACCCCTCCGGTTACAAAAATATATTTTGTTTGTTTTTCGGACATAATCCACCCCATGTTTTGTTTTGGAATTATACTTTATATTAGATAAAAAACCGCTAATATCAACTTTTTACAAATCATCTATAGCGATAAATTTACTTGCAATCTCCTCTTTTAAAGGAGTGGGTCTGCCTGTTTTGATATTGACAAATACCCATAAGGTTTCAGCTTCGGCAAGGAGTTTGCCGTCGCTTTCTCTATAAAATCTATACTTTCTTTTTGATTTTATCTTTCCTATCTCGCTTATCCATGTCTTTACGACTATCTCATCGCCCAGAAATGCCGGAGCTTTATACTCTATGTAGTGAGACTTAGCAAACCAAGTAGCCCCTATCTTTTCATATGTTTCAAGCGTTACGCCGTTGGCTTTGGAGTGTTCGATACCGCTATCTTGCATCCACTTTACATAATAAAAATTATTCAAATGGTTGTTGAAATCTATCTCATCTTTCGTCACTTTCACCCTATACTCAAAAATCTTCACAAGTTCGCTCATATCGTCCTCTTTGCTATCTCTACTACGCCGCTAACTATAAACTGTATAGCTATGGCTCCGGTGATAAGACCCATAAGCCTTGTCACTATCCTCTCTCCGGTTATACCTACCACCTTTTTTATATAGATGGAGTTCTTTAGTGTAAAATATAGTATAAAAATATTTATCAAAAACGCTATCACCAA
The DNA here is from genome assembly GCA_013153915.1 of Campylobacterota bacterium. Lineage (GTDB taxonomy): Bacteria > Campylobacterota > Campylobacteria > Campylobacterales > JALSKU01 > JALSKU01. Next base: position 2,339 of record JAADDL010000050.1, on the reverse strand, counting down.
AGAAAGTACATCCGCCACCCCTTCGGTCTGAGACTTAAATACTACAACGGTGGCAAATAGTCCCGGTCCGAAAATGATGGGGATACCTATGGGGATTACGGCAAGATTTTCATACTCTTTTGCCTCCTCTTCATCCTCTTCTTTGTTGTGGTTTCTCTTTTTGCTGTATCCGCTCACCATATCCACGGCCATCAACAACAAAACAACCCCGCCCATCGCCTTTAAGGAGTTCATATCTATACCGAAAAGTTTTAGTATAAAATCCCCCGTTACCAACACCGTAAAAAAAGCTATAAGAGTAGTCAAAGTAGCCATAAAGGCTACCCTATTCATCTCTTTTTTCGTTATATCTTGATGCAAAAGAGAGGGTAGCATAGCGCTTACCCCCACAGGGTCAAGTATGGCAAATATAGCAACGGCTTGGGATAGAAGAAGATCGAAAAAGTGCTCCATTCTGCCCTACAATTCAGTTTTTAAAACCGCTCCGTGAGCCGCATTTGTCACAAGTATCCTATACTGTTTTAGCCATGAGCCTTTTACATCTCTCATCTTAGGCTTAAACTCCTCTTTTCTTTTAGCTATCTCTTCATCACTCAATCTAACGCTCAAAATATGCTCGTCCACATCAATATCTATAATATCTCCATCTTTTAGCAATCCTATCATGCCGCCCTCAGCCGCTTCGGGAGAGACATGTCCCACGCTTGCTCCGTGAGTAGCTCCGCTAAATCTACCATCCGTGATGAGGGCGACCTTGTCTCCAAGCCCCATACCCATGATAAGTGCCGTAGGTGAGAGCATCTCTTGCATACCCGGACCCCCTTTTGGACCTTCGTATCTGATGACTACGACATCGCCCTCTTTCACTTTGCCTCCGGTTATACCCTTTATGGCTTCATCTTGAGAGTCAAAGCAGACCGCTTTTCCGCTATATTTTCTCATACTAGGTATAACGCCCGCAGTTTTTATAACGGCACCCTCTTCAGCCAAATTTCCGTAAAGTATAGCCAAGCCTCCCACTTTACTGTAAGGATTGTCTATTTTGTGGATTATGTTAGTATCGGTTATCTCGCTGTTAGCTATCCTCTCTCCTATAGTTTCGCCCTCAATAGTTAAGTTATCAAGCTCTAAAACGTCATTGCCTCTTTTTGTTATCTCATGCATAACGGCACTAACACCGCCCGCTTTATTGATGTCCTCCATATGCACGGTCGAGAGTGACGGTGAAATCTTTGCGATATGAGAAACTTTTTTACTCATCTCGTTTATATGAGAAAGGTTAAAGTCCACTCCCGCCTCTCTTGCTATGGCTAACATATGTAAAACGGTGTTAGTACTTCCGCCCATAGCCATATCGACGGCAAATGCGTTATTGACGGCTTTTTCGTTTAGGATATTTCTTATCTTGAATTTCTCGGTTAGCTCTTTGCTTTTTGCTATCTCGCAAACTCTTCTCGCCGCTTTTCTTAAAAGCTCCTCTCTCTCGGGAGTCAAAGCCAAAACGGTTCCGTTTCCTTTAAGCGCTATACCCATAGCCTCAATAAGAGTATTCATACTATTTGCCGTAAACATACCGCTACAACTTCCGCCTCCGGGACACGCCGCACACTCAAGCTCTACCAGCTTCTCTTCGCTTATCTCTCCGGCTTCGACTTTACCTACTCCCTCAAAAACGGTAGCTAAATCTATAGGCGTACCGTCACTTAGTTTTCCCGCTCTCATAGGTCCGCCCGTCACAAAAACGGTAGGCACGTTAACCCTCAAAGCGCCCATAACCATACCCGGAGTTATCTTGTCGCAATTTGGGATACAAATCATAGCGTCAAGTTTATGTGCATTCATAACCGTCTCTATGGAGTTTGCTATCAACTCACGACTCGGCAATGAGTAAAGCATACCGTCATGCCCCATTGCTATACCATCGTCAACGCCTATAGTATTGAACTCAAAAGGCACGCAACCGTTTTTTCTAATCTCGTCTTTGATGATCTTAGAGTACTTATCTAAAAAAAAGTGTCCGGGGATTATCTCTATAAATGAGTTTGCCACTCCGATAAACGGTTTATCGAAATCTTCATCCTTTAGCCCCGTCGCTCTAAAAAGGCTCCTGTGAGGAGCTCTTTCGTATCCTTTTTTCACCTCATCACTTCTCATCATCCATCCTTTATAATATTTTAGAGGATTATAGCTAAAGATGCTTTACTTTTAGCTTTTTTTTAGATATAATTTCGTCTCCAAATTCATATTGTGCGGGAATAGCTCAGTGGTAGAGCACGACCTTGCCAAGGTCGGGGTCGCGAGTTCGAACCTCGTTTCCCGCTCCATAAAATCGAAAGATT
>JAADDL010000026.1 GCA_013153915.1 Campylobacterota bacterium | reverse complement strand
GGCCAACGAGGGCAGACTGTAAATCTGCTGGTTTTTACCTTCGGAGGTTCGAATCCTCCTCTCACCACCATTGCTATAAGCGGGAGTAGCTCAGTTGGCTAGAGCATCAGCCTTCCAAGCTGAGGGTCGCCGGTTCGAGCCCGGTTTCCCGCTCCATATCAAACTGGGAGCTGTTGTAAAATTGCGGATTTTTATAAATTTGTATCTTCTACAACTTAAATGTACTCCCTATATTTTGATATGTTTTTTAGTTGGTTAGCGGTTGTATGAGAGTTTGCTCATATGGCTCAGAGGTAGAGCACTTCCTTGGTAAGGAAGAGGTCGAGGGTTCAAGTCCCTCTATGAGCTCCATTTAACAAAAATAGAAAGTTTCGGCCGAAGCTTTGACTTGTATAACAAGTAAAACAAAATTATCCACGGAGGAAAAGATGGCAAAAGAGAAATACGAGAGAACCAAACCGCATGTCAATATAGGAACTATTGGCCATGTCGATCACGGTAAAACTACTTTGACTGCTGCTATTTCAGCGGTTCTTGCAGAAAAAGGTCTTGCTGAAAAGAGAGATTTCGATCAGATAGACAACGCTCCTGAAGAGAGAGAAAGAGGTATTACGATAGCTACTTCTCACATCGAATATGAGACTGACAAAAGACACTATGCACACGTTGACTGTCCAGGACACGCCGACTATGTTAAGAACATGATTACCGGTGCCGCTCAAATGGACGGTGCTATCCTTGTTGTTAGTGCGGCTGACGGTCCTATGCCTCAAACTAGAGAGCATATACTTCTTTCAAGACAAGTTGGTGTTCCTTACATCGTTGTTTTCATGAATAAAGCTGATATGGTTGACGATGAAGAGCTACTTGAGCTTGTTGAGATGGAGATAAGAGAACTACTTGACGAGTATCAATTCCCGGGTGATGACACTCCTATCGTTGCAGGTTCTGCGCTTAAAGCTCTTGAAGAGGTTAAAGCCGGACAACTTGGCGAGTGGAGCGAGAAGATACTTGAGTTGATGGATGCAGTTGATGAGTATATTCCAACTCCGGAGAGAGAGACTGATAAAGACTTCTTGATGCCTGTTGAGGATGTTTTCTCAATTTCAGGTAGAGGTACTGTTGTAACCGGTAGAATCGAAAGAGGTGTTGTAAAAGTTGGTGACGAGATCGAGATCGTTGGTATCAAGCCTACTCAAAAAACTGTTGTTACAGGTGTTGAGATGTTTAGAAAAGAGCTTGACCAAGGTGTTGCCGGCGATAACTGCGGTGTACTTCTTAGAGGAACAAAGAAAGAAGAAGTTGAAAGAGGTATGGTACTTTGTAAGCCAGGCTCAATCACTCCTCACACTAACTTTGAAGCGGAAGTTTATATCTTGACTAAAGAAGAGGGTGGTAGACACACTCCATTCTTTAACAACTATAGACCACAATTCTATGTAAGAACAACTGACGTTACAGGTTCTATCACACTTCCTGAGGGAACTGAGATGGTTATGCCTGGTGACAATGTAAAAATAACAGTTGAGCTTATAGCGCCTATCGCTCTTGAAGAGGGTACAAGATTTGCCATCAGAGAAGGTGGTAGAACTGTTGGTGCCGGTGTTGTTTCAAAGATAATCAAGTAAAAAAATAATAAAAAGTATCGGGGCAGATTTATGCCCCGATTTTTAATGAGGATAGATTGATGAGAATAAAAATAGGTTTAAAATGTACCGAATGCGGTGATATTAACTACACAACGACAAAAAACAATAAAACACATACGGAAAAATTTGAAGTTAGAAAATATAGTCCGAGACTAAAGAAGCATACAATTCATAAAGAAGTGAAGCTAAAGTCATAGTCTAAACTATTAAGAAAAAGGGCAGTAGCTCCAATTGGTAGAGCGCCGGATTCCAAATCCGATGGTTGGGGGTTCGAGTCCCTCCTGCCCTGCCACCAAAGGATTATTATGGAAAAACTGATAAATTATATACGACAATCAAGAGCGGAATTAACCAAGGTTATATTTCCGACGAAAGAGCAAGTAAGAAATGCTTTTATATCCGTTATAGTTGTCGTTAGCGTTGTTGCACTATTTTTAGCTTTAGTAGACTTGATAATGTCTTTTACTTTATCTCATATAGCGTAGTTTGGAGAAGATATGGCTTTAAAATGGTATGCGATACAGACTTATGCAGGTAGTGAACAAAGCGTCAAAGAGGCTATCAAAAATCTTGCCGCACAATACGGTATAGAAGATAAACTCGGAGAGGTGATAGTTCCGACCGAAGATGTTATTGAGATAAAAAACGGAAAGAAAAAGATAACCGAAAGAAGTTTATATTCAGGCTATGTTTTCGCTCAAATAGACCTTGATACTAACTTTTGGCAAAAGATACAATCGCTTCCAAGAGTAAGTAGATTTATCGGGGAATCAAAAAAACCCACGCCTTTAAGCGAAAAAGATATCGAGTTGATACTTGAAAAAGCTAAGAAAAAAGGTGAGCCTAGACCTAAAGTCTCTTTTGACGAGGGTGAGAATGTTAGGATTATCGAAGGACCTTTCGCAAACTTTATAGGTATAGTGGAAGAGTATGATATGGAGCATGGAAAGTTAAAACTAAATGTTTCGATTTTCGGTAGAAGTACTCCGGTGGAGATACTCTATTCTCAAGTTGAGAAAATCGTATAAAACAATAAAAAAGGAAAGAAATGGCTAAAAAAGTTATAGGTGAAATTAAGTTACAAATAGCTGCCGGAAAAGCAAATCCGTCACCACCTGTCGGACCTGCTCTTGGTCAGCAAGGTGTAAATATTATGGAGTTTTGTAAAGCTTTTAATGAAAAGACCAAAGATATGGCAGGATTTAAGATACCTGTTATCATCACGGTATATGCCGATAGAAGTTTTACATTTGTTACAAAGCAACCACCCGCTTCAGATCTTATAAAAAAGGCTGCCAATATAACAAAAGGTAGCGATAACCCTTTGAAAAACAAAGTGGGTAAATTAACTAGAGCGCAAGTTGAAGAGATAGTTGCAAAAAAAATATCAGACCTTAACACAAAAGATATGGCGGCAGCTTCTAAGATTATTGAAGGAAGCGCCAGAAGTATGGGTGTTGAGATCGTTGACTAAAAAACCTAACCACGAGGTATCGTGGTAGCAAAAAAATGCGGAGATAATAATGGGAAAAAAGATTTCAAAAAGATTTCAAGAATTATATAAAAGATATGATAAAGACAGTACATACTCAAAAGACGAAGCTATCGAGGTTGTAAAAAACTTAGCTTCGGCAAAATTTGACGAGACTGTTGAGGTGGCGTTAAAGCTAAATGTGGATCCAAGACATGCAGACCAGATGGTAAGAGGCTCAGTCGTGCTTCCTGCCGGTACGGGTAAAACTGTTAAGGTTGCCGTTGTAGCAAAGGATGCGAAAGCTGATGAGGCGAAAGCTGCAGGAGCCGATATAGTCGGAGCTGAAGAGTTGATACAAGATATACAATCCGGAAAGATAGATTTTGATGTATTGATCGCTACTCCGAATATGATGGGCATGGTTGGTAAAGTCGGTAGAATACTTGGACCAAAAGGCTTGATGCCAAACCCAAAAACCGGTACGGTTACTATGGATGTTGCAAAAGCAGTTGAAAATGCAAAAGGCGGTCAAGTAAACTTTAGAGTTGATAAGCAGGGAAATATCCATGCAGGTATCGGCAAAGCAAGTTTTACAAAAGAGCAAATTGATGAAAACTTGACAACCTTTGTTAGAGCAATCAATAAACATAAGCCGGCAGCATCAAAAGGTAGATATATCAAAAATGCAGCCATTTCATTAACAATGAGTCCATCTGTTACGCTTGATGCGTTAGAGTTGATGGATATAAAATAATTAATCTTAAAACTGATGACAGCTGGTTGGGGTATCTCCTACCTCTTTAAATCCCGCCGAAGTTTGATGTTTTGAAAGGAGAAAATATGCTAAGAAGCGAAAAGTCAAAAATTATTGATTTTTTGACGAATGAGTTCAAAGCTTCAGAGGCTATCGTTATATGCGGTTTTTCGGGTTTGACACACAAGCAACTCGAATCGCTAAGACAATATGCCGATGAAAACGGAGCTAAAGTGAGAGTTATTAAAAACACTTTCGCTACAATCGCGGTAAAAAATGCCGGATTGGAAGAGCTTAATATCGTCGAAAACAATATAGCCGTATGGTCTGAAGATCAGATATCGGCTTGTAAAGTTGCCGACAAATTTGCCGCGGATAATAAAGACAAATTCTTTATTAAAACCGGTTATATTGAAGGCAAAGTCGCAGATATCTCGTCTATTAACGCATTGGCTAAATTGCCTGGCAAAGATGAGCTTATCGGAATGTTGCTTTCAGTTTGGACGGCACCTGCGAGAAATTTCGTTACGGGACTTGATAATCTTAGAGCTAAGCTTGAAGAAGAAGCGGCTTAATAACAGTTAAAATAAAAAAAATAAAAAAGGAATGAATATGGCAATAACAAAAGAAGATGTTTTAGAGTATATCTCTAATCTTTCGGTTTTGGAGCTTTCTGAGTTAGTTAAAGAGTTTGAGGAAAAATTCGGTGTTTCCGCTCAGCCTACAGTAGTAGCCGGCGGTGCTGCTGCCGGTGGTGACGGCGGTGCTGCTGAAGAGAAGACTGAGTTTGATGTCGTTCTTACTGCGGCAGGAGATAAGAAAATAAATGCTATCAAAGCTGTTAGAGCTATCACCGGTCTTGGTCTTAAAGAGGCTAAAGCGGCCGTTGAAGAAGTGCCTACTACTCTTAAAGAGGGTGTTAGCAAAGAAGAGGCTGAAGAGATCAAAAAACAACTTGAAGAAGCCGGTGCTACCGCTGAAATCAAGTAATTTTATAAAGTGGGGCTTTGCCCCTCTTTATGATAAAAAGTATAAGCCGCTATAATGGTGTATATTGCTTTAAACCTTTATTTAAAGCAAACTTCTCCGATTTTATCGCCTATTGGCGATAAGAAAATACTACTATGAGGTAGAATTCATGTCAAATTACATAAAATCAGGAAATCGACTAAGAGTTGATTTTTCAAAAATCGAAAAAAACATAGATGTCCCCAATCTTTTACAGCTACAACAAAAGAGTTTCGAACATTTTTTAAACTTAAACAACGACGGTGAAAGTGGAATAGAGAATGTATTTAAATCAATATTTCCTATCCATGACCCGCAAAACAGATTGACTTTGGAGTATGTCGATAGCAAATTGGAAAAACCCAAATACTCTATCAGAGAGTGTATCGATAGAGGGTTGACGTATTCCGCAAACTTAAAGATGAATATAAGACTTATCCTTTGGGATAAAGATGACAAAACCGGTGAGAAAAAAGGAATAAAAGATATAAAAGAGCAAAGTATCTATATAAGAGAGATACCTCTTATGATAGATAGAGTTTCATTTATCATAAATGGTGTCGAAAGAGTCGTAGTAAATCAGCTACACAGAAGCCCGGGAGTTATATTTAAAGAGGAGGAGAGTTCTGTAACATCCAATAAACTTATATACACTTCTCAAATTATTCCGGATCGTGGTTCATGGCTCTATTTTGAATATGATGCCAAAGATATACTATATGTTAGGATAAATAAAAGAAGAAAAGTTCCTATAACCATACTTTTTAGAGCGTTAGGATATAGCAAACAAGATATTTTAAAACTATTCTATCCTATACAAAAAATAATCATAAAAGATAACAAATTTTTGATAAAGTTTAACCCTTCCGATTTCTTGGGTAGGGTTCAGTTTGATTTGTATGATGAAAAAGGCAACCTTCTTATTAAAGAGGGTAAAAGGCTTACAAAGAAAAAGGCTGAAAAATTTGTTGAAGAGGGAGTAGAGTGGATAGAGTATCCTACCGAAACTCTTATCAATAGATTTTTATCATCTCCGGTAATTGACCAAGAAAGCGGAGAGGTTATATATGATACCTTAACCCAGCTTGATGAAAATAAGATGATAGAACTTATCAAAATGGGATGTAAAGAGATTGAGATAGCCAATGACTTAGCCGCAGGCGTGGATGACGCTATACTCAACTCTTTTCTTGCCGATTTTGAGACGCTTAAGCTTCTTAAGCAAACGGAAGGCATAGAAGACGAAAACGATCTATCTTGTATAAGAATACACAAAGTTATGAGACCCGGAGAGCCTGTGACAAAAGAAGCGGCAAAAGTTTTCGTCAATAATCTGTTTTTTAATATTGAAAGATATGATTTAACAAAAGTCGGTCGTATGAAGATGAATCACAAGCTTGGTCTTGACGTGCCTGATTATGTAACCGTTTTAACTAATGAAGATATCATAAAAACAGCTAAATACCTTATAAAAGTTAAAAACGGTCAAGGTCATATAGACGATAGAGATCACCTCGGTAACAGAAGGATAAGAGCTATCGGTGAACTTTTGGCAAATGAGCTTCATACGGGACTTATTAGAATGCAAAAAGCCATAAGAGACAAGTTTACGACTCTTAGTGGCAATATAGAAGATATCATGCCGTATGATTTGATAAATTCAAAGATGATAACAAACTCCATTATGGAATTTTTCACTATGGGGCAGTTGTCGCAATTTATGGACCAAACAAACCCTCTAAGCGAGATAACTCACAAAAGAAGACTCTCTGCACTCGGTGTGGGCGGTCTTGTAAAAGAGAGAGCCGGCTTTGAGGTGAGGGACGTTCACCCTACACACTACGGTAGGATTTGTCCTATTGAGACTCCGGAGGGTCAAAACATCGGTCTTATCAACACTTTGGCAACTTATGCGAAAGTAAATGACTTAGGTTTTATAGAGGCTCCTTATAGAGT
>JAADDL010000005.1 GCA_013153915.1 Campylobacterota bacterium | reverse complement strand
GAGCGACAAGGTCGCGAGGGCACTCTGCCGAAGAGCTGTTTTTGGACTTTGTTCAAAAACAGGATATCAAAATGAAAGGAGGTTAAATGGCTAAAGATGATGTTATCGAAATAGACGGAAAAGTCGTGGAAGCGTTGCCAAACGCCACTTTCCAAGTGGAGTTGGAAAACGGTCACCAAGTGCTATGTCATATAGCTGGCAAGATGAGAATGCATTATATCAAGATAATGCCCGGTGACACCGTAAAGGTTGAGTTGACGCCTTATAGTCTTGATAAAGGTCGAATTACTTATAGATATAAGTAGTTTTTTATCAAAAATAAGGTATAATACTCCCCTTTTTGAGAACTGTGTGAAGAATAATTGAAAAAGAACCACTACTTTTTCAATTATTGGTATAAAATATTACTTCTTTATACCTACGCTGACAGTTTGTTATAAGTGGAATTAAAACAAGGAGTTAGTTGTGAAAGTTAGACCAAGTGTCAAAAAGATGTGTGCTAAATGCAAGATTATAAAAAGAAGAGGGGCTGTTAGAGTAATCTGCGTGAACCCTAAACATAAACAGAGACAAGGATAGTTTAATGGCGAGGATTGCAGGTGTAGATTTACCGAATAGAAAAAGAATTGAGTATGCGTTAACCTATATCTACGGTATTGGCGTTAAAACTTCAAGAGATATTCTTGATGCGACCGGTATATCATACGATAAAAGGGTCAATGAATTGAGTGAAGAAGAGATCGCCGCTATAAGACAAGAGATTCAAAAGAATTATACCGTTGAAGGAGATCTTAGAAAACAAGTCGCAATGGATATAAAGGCTTTAATGGATCTTGGAAATTATAGAGGTTTAAGACATAGAAGAGGCTTGCCTGTGAGAGGTCAAAAAACCAAAACCAACGCAAGAACCAGAAAAGGCAGAAAGAAAACTGTCGGTTCGGCTAGTAAATAGATAGAAGGTACGAAATGGCAAAGAGAAAAACAAGAAAAAAAGTTGTTAAGAAGAATATTGCAAGAGGAGTTATCTATATCTCCGCAACATTTAACAATACCGTTATAACCGTAACGGATGAGATGGGCAATGTGATAGCTTGGAGTAGTGCCGGAAGTCTTGGTTTTAAAGGTAGCAAAAAGTCGACTCCTTATGCGGCTCAGCAAGCTGTCGAGGATGCATTGAATAAAGCTACCGAGCATGGCATTAAAGAGCTTGGCATTAAGGTTCAAGGTCCGGGATCCGGTAGAGAAACGGCAGTAAAAAGTGTCGGAGCGTACGAGGGTATAAAAGTGTTATATTTCAAAGACATTACCCCGCTACCACATAACGGATGTAGACCACCGAAAAGAAGAAGAGTTTAAAACTATACGATTTATAATAGGCTATCAATAGGAGAATTAAAAGATGTCAAGATATAGAGGACCAGTTGAAAAATTAGAAAGAAGATTGGGGGCGAGTCTAGCGCTAAAAGGCGAAAGAAGATTGGCCGGCAAAAGCGCAATAGACAAAAGACCTTATGCACCCGGTCAACATGGACAAAGAAGAAGTAAGATAAGCGAATACGGCTTGCAGCTAAGAGAGAAGCAAAAAGCCAAATTTATGTACGGTGTTAGCGAAAAGCAGTTTAGAAGACTATTTTTCGACGCAAACAGAGCTCAAGGAAATACGGGTGAAAACTTGATACAACTTCTTGAGAGAAGACTTGATAACGCTGTTTATAGAATGGGATTTGCCACAACAAGAAGATTTGCAAGACAGCTTGTAACTCACGGACATATACTCGTTGACGGTAAAAAAGTGGATATTCCGTCATATAGAGTTAAGCCGGGACAAAAAATCGAGATAAAAGAGAAATCAAGAAACAATCCTCAAATAGTGAGAGCTATAGAGTTGACCGCTCAAACCGGTATCGTTCCTTGGGTTGATGTGGATAAAGATAAAATGTTTGGAATTTTCACAAGAATTCCGGAAAGAGAAGAGGTTGTTATCCCTGTAGAAGAGAGATACATAGTCGAATTGTACTCTAAATAATAAAGAGGGCTGATATGAATAAAATAAAAGTAACACCATATATGCCGACTGAGTTGGAAGTAAAAAAGATTGACCAAAACAGCGCTCAGGTGATAGCTTATCCGTTTGAGAACGGGTTTGCCATCACGCTTGCGCACCCTTTGAGAAGACTTCTGTTTTCTAGTTCGGTGGGATATGCTCCCGTCGCACTAAAGATAGAGGGTGTTTCTCACGAATTTGATAGCGTAAGAGGTATGCTTGAGGATGTTGCTTTTTTTATCATGAATTTAAAAAATATTAGATTTAAAATCAACGATGAAAATAGCAATAAAGTTACGGTAAACTACTCCTTTAGCGGACCTAAAGAGTTGAAAGGCGCTGATTTGGAAAATAGCGAGATAAGTGTTGTTAACCCTGATGCATATCTTGCTACACTAAATGAAGATGCCGAGCTTAATTTTTCCGTTATCATAGAAAAGGGTATCGGATATGTCGCTAGCGAAGATATCAGAGACGGTATCGAAAATGACTATATAGCGCTTGATGCCTTTTTTACACCGGTTAGAAAAGCTGTTTATGAGATAGAGAAAGTTTTGGTTGAAGACAATCCTAACTATGAGAAGATAGTCTTTACTATCGAAACGGACGGTCAAATAGACCCGATAGACGCTTTTAAGAATTCGATAATCGCTATGAATGGACAGTTGTCAGTATTTAATAAAATAATGGATACCGACTTTGCTTCTGATGATGAAGTTCAAGATGAGACATCGGAGATATCCAAACTATTGGATAACATAGATACTTTAAAGTTAAGCGTTAGAAGTTCGAATTGTCTTGATAGAGCCGGTTTGAAATATATCGGCGAGTTGGCTATCATGAGCGAAAGCGAACTAAAGGCTATCAAAAATCTAGGTAAAAAGTCACTTGATGAGATAGTTGAAAAGATGAAAGAGATAGGTTTTCCTGTTGGGATGGAATTTGATGAAAATACACTCAATCTTTTAAGCAAGAAAATCGAAGAATTGAAATCACAAGATGAAGAGGAATAAAAAATGAGGCATAGACACGGATATAGAAAACTTGGAAGAACAAGCTCTCACAGAGCCGCACTTCTAAAAAACCTTAGTATCGCTTTGATAAAACATGAAAAGATAGAAACTACGGTTGAAAAAGCTAAAGAGCTAAGAAGATATTTTGAGAAGTTGTTAACAACGGCAAAAAAAGGCGATTTTAACGCTCACAGAGCTGTTTTTGCATCTTTGCAAGATAAAGAGAGTACTAAAAAGTTGATAGAGGTTATAGCTCCGAGATATCAAGATAGGAACGGCGGCTATACAAGAATCATAAAAACAAGAACCAGAAGAGGCGATGCCGCTTCTATGGCTTTTATTGAGTTAGTTTAATATATTTTGGGCGGCTTGAGTGTCGCCCTCTTTTACCTATTTCCTCCCTTTTTTCTTATAGTTGTTCTTAAGGTGCGATTTTAATAGACTTTTAAACCAATATATTGTTAAATACCATATAAAATAAATTTTGAATTAAAGGATATAAATGTTACCTTTTAGTGATGAAGAGCTAAAGCCTGCTGTTGAAAAATCTCTTGAGAAGGTAGCTCCTATGCTTGCACTTGATGGAGGGGGATTGAAATTTTTAGATGTTAAAAACGGAAAAGTATTTGTTCAACTTCAAGGTGCTTGTATCGGATGTAGTGCAAGCAATCAGACTATAAAATACGGCATAGAGAGACAGCTTAGGATGGATATTCATCCTGAGATTGAAGTTATAAACATCGCTCCGGGCATGGAAGATATGATAGATGAGATTGCAAAAGGATAGTATCTGTGTGTGATACCTCTTTAACGAAGATAAAAAAAGTTGCCGAGAGCTATTTTTATAGGGGTGAATACGATAAGGCTATGCAAAATTTTTCGTTAGCACTTATGAAATCACCTGATGACAAAGAGGCTAAGATTGGCGCTATTTTGACCGATATGGCTTATGAAAATGAAGAGAAAGCGCAAGCTATATATGAGTATTATCAGATAACTAAAGAGCTTGAAGAGGACAATGCGGATGAGATAATAGAAAACCTAATAAACTCCTCCGATGCTGATTTTGATATATTTGATAGCTTGATGTCGGATGATGATGTTGTAAGCGGTTATGAGTATGATGATAGTATAAACTATAGCGACTTTATAAAGCATATCAAAGATAGAGGAAACTTTAAGATAGCTTATCAAGATATCATGTTTAGCACGAAAGTTCTCATAGAGAAAAAAGAGGATTTTTTGGATTTTCTTGAAAGATTGATAGACAACGGCTATAAAGATATAGCTTTAAATTATGTTGAAGCCATCATAGGGATATTTCCTAAAGATGCAAAACTGCAAAAATTATTTGAAAAAGCAAAAAATAGTGACGATAACAGACGATAATTTTACCGTTACGGATAACACTAACGAGTGTGTCGAGGGTTGCTACTTTTTAGTTACCGACCAAAACAGAAAATATTTAGATAATTTAGACAAAAACAAAATAGCCAGATTTGTTGATAGCAAAGAGTTGCAAACTCTTTTGGGTTTGGATGGTTTGAAGTTTGTAGGAATCACCGGCACAAACGGAAAGACCACTACCGCCGCCGCTATATATAGTATGCTTTTAGATCTTGGTGAGAATGTAGCCTTGCAAGGAACTAGAGGTTTTTTCATCAACGAAGAGAAGATTGAGGGAAAAAGTCTAACTACCCCTTCTCTTTTAGCCACGCTACATCATGCCTACACGGCGAAAAAAAGAGGTTGTAGATACTTTGTCATGGAGGTTAGCTCTCACGCTATCGTGCAAAATAGGATAGACGGCTTGGAGTTTTATCTAAAGGTGTTTACAAACATATCAAGAGATCATCTTGATTATCATAAGACTATGGATGAGTATAAGCGTGTAAAATCCTCCTTTTTTCAAGACGATGCCAAAAAGCTTATCAATAAAGACGGCGGAAAGATAGATTTTAATGTAAAAAACGCTCTTACATACTCCATAGAGTATCCGGCGACTTATAAGATAGACGCTTACTCTTTGGATAACGGTATAAGTGCCGTTTTAAGACACTTTAACGAGCTTGTAGAGTTTCACTCTCCTATGGTCGGACTTTTTAACTTATACAATATAACCGCCGCTATAGCTTCGGTCGACATGATAACCGATAAGAGTCTAAAAGAGATTGCTAAAACGGCGGAAAATTTTGCGGGGGTAAAAGGCAGGATGCAAGTTGTTAGCGTTGAGCCTTTGGTGATAGTTGACTTTGCTCATACTCCGGACGGCATGAGTAAAGTGCTTGATAGTATAAAAGATAAAGATATTAGTGTAGTTTTTGGTGCCGGCGGAGATAGAGATAGAGGCAAAAGAGCGCTGATGGGCAGAGTGGCTTCCAGATTTGCGAAAAAGATATATATCACAAGTGATAACCCAAGAGGTGAAGAGCCGATGCAGATCATCAAAGATATAGCTGAAGGAGTTGACGAGGGTGCAAACGCTTTGATAATCCCCGATAGAAAAAAAGCCATCAAAATAGCGTTGGAAAATATGGATAAAGATGAAGTTTTGTTCGTGCTTGGCAAAGGTGACGAGGAGTATCAAGAGATAAAAGGCGAAAGATTGCCCTTTTCGGACGAGGATACGATAAGAGCTTTGGTATGACGGAAAGATTTATAAAAGAGTTCAAAAAAGCTTTTATGGGGCTTGTATCATTATTGCCAATGATAGTTGCCGTAATGCTTTTAGTAGGTATCTTTCAAGTATTTGTTACAAAAGATATGTTAGCTTCCGTATTTACATCCAATCCGATAAGCGACACTATCATAGGCACTCTAAGCGGAGCCGTAGCCGTAGGACAAGCTATCATAAGCTATATCATAGGCGGCGAGTTGCTAAAAGAGGGGATATCCCTGTATGCCGTAACAGCTTTTATGTTGGCTTGGGTGACTCTCGGTATAGTCCAGTTGCCCGCCGAATCGTCCGTATTTGGTCTGAGATTTACCGTGTATAGAAATATTTTGGCTTTTATCTTTACAATACTTGTAGCGATAGCTACGGTGGCGACTCTTGAGTTTTGGAATATTGCATGAAGAAAAAGAAGTTTTCTTTTAGAGGTTTGCCGTTTTTAGCTTTTGTTGTTGTACTGTATATTGTTTTATACTTTTTTTATCCCGAAAAGATAACACTTAGTTTTGGCAAAAGTCTTCATCTGTTTGTTAAAGTATTGCCGATATTCGGGATAGTTATCTTAGCTACAACACTTATCAATCTGCTTGTCGAGCCTAAAAAATTTTCAAAACATTTAGGAGAAGAGGCGGGTTTTAAGGGTTGGCTTATAGCCTTGATAGCGGGAGTTATCAGTCATGGACCTATGTATGCTTGGTATCCGATGTTTAGCGAACTGAAAAAACACGGTTTAAAAAACGGTTTGATAGCTACATTTTTTTACGCAAGAGCCGTAAAACTTCCTCTTTTGCCGTTGATGGCGGATTATTTCGGGATAGCTTTTACCGCCATACTTACTCTTTATATCCTTATAGCTTCTTTGTTGCAGGGTTTTATCATAGATAAGATTTGCCCCGCAAATTCCAAATAATTTTTATAGTAAAAATCTTTTAGATTTAGCATAAAATAGCTGTATATATTTAAAGTTATATAAAAAAATGTATAAAAATTGAGAAAAAATATATAAAAAACTTGACAAGGTTACTATCAATGTGGTATAATTTCAGAAAAAATTAAGGAGGTGTCATATGCTACTAACTAGATTTGACCCATTTGCTGAGATAAGAGATCTTG
>JAADDL010000136.1 GCA_013153915.1 Campylobacterota bacterium | reverse complement strand
GGACGCAAAAAGAGTTGAAAACGATACATATTACAGTAAACTTTTAGAATTATACAAAGAAGAATTTAAATATACGGCTTTTGATATTATTATATCCGTAGATAACGAAGCTTTGGAATTTTTAACGAAATATAGAGATAAAATCTTTCAAAATACCCCTATAGTATTTTGCGGAATCAACAATTTTACCGAAGATATGATTGATTATCCTAACTTTAGATATAAAGTAACGGGTGTCGTAGAGAGCGTAGATATAAGAAAAAATATAGAATTGATAACCAAAATGGTGCCATACCTAAATAAAATACTCATCATAAGCGATAAATCAAAAAGCGGTTTGGAGATAAAAAAAGAGATATTTAAGATCATGAAAGATTATTTTTACCTAAATTATGAATATCTCGATATGTTCGATCTAAAAAGCATAAAAAAGATAGTCAAATCGTTAAAAAAACATGATGCGATACTATATGTATTTCATCAAAAAGATAGTTCGGGAAAATATTTTACATATAAAAATTCTTTAAAAGAGGTATCTTCCGTTAGTAAAGTGCCGATATTTGGTCTTTGGGATTTTGATATGGGTTACGGAGTGGTCGGAGGAGCGCTGTTAAACGGTTATTCTCAAGGTGAAGAAGCCGCTAAGATAACAAAAAAAATACTCTTTGACTCGGTTGAACCTAAAGATATACCTATAGTGAAAAATAGTACGATAAGATATACTTTTGACTACAATTTACTGCAAAAATACCGTCTAAAAATACCGCCATTTATAAAAGATAAGGCTATTATATTGAATAAACCCGAATCTTTTTATCAAAAATATAAAAAACTTGTCTGGATAGTTAGTTTGATTTTTATATTTTTATCGGTTATGAGTATTATACTTATCATAAATATAGCAAGAAAAAATAGGGCTGAAAAGAGGTTGCAAGAGCAGATAAAGTTTTTGGAAGTTTTGATAGAAACCATACCTGCTCCGATATTTTATAAAGATAAAGATGGAAAGTATCTTGGATGCAATAAAGCTTTTTGCGACTTTATAGGTGTGGGCAAGGATAAAATAATAGGCAAAACCAGTTTTAGCTTTTTTAACTACTTTAGTGCCAGTGAAAATACAAAAAGAGACCAAGAGTTATTGAACTCTTTGAAAAACGATATATATGAAACTACTCTATACTCTAAAAACGGAAAATTTAAAAAACAAGTTATCATCTCAAAAGCTCCTTTTTATCTTAGTGACAATAGTGTAGGAGGTATCGTTTGCGTGATAGACGATATCACCGAAGTAACTCAACAAAAACAGTTTATCAACCAGCAGGCAAAGCTTGCGGAGATGGGAGATATGATAGCCGCAATCGCACATCAATGGAACGAACCTCTTGTCGAACTATCGGCTATCGTGCAAGATTTGCAGATGAGGTTTATGGAAAATGATTTAAATAGCGAAGATATAAAAGAGTTTGTAAAAGATTCCATGACTCAGATACAATATATGTCAAAAACTCTTAAAGATTTTAGAGAATTTTTAAAACCTAAAAATAGTAAAACAAAATTTTCATTAAAAAAAGCGTTTGACGAAATATATGAAATCGTTGGAAAACAGATATTTTATTCTCATATCAATCTAATGTTTAATATCAATTCGTCCGATAACGATTTTTTAATATACGGATATGAAAACGATTTTAAACAGGTTTTATTAAATATCATAAACAATGCGAAAAATAAAATCATAGAGTTAAAAAACAACGGCAATAAATACTCTATATATGTAGAAGCATATGAAGATGAGGATAATATTTTTGTAGATATTAAAGATAATGCGGGTAAGATAGATGAAGATATTATAGAATCTATCTTTGACCCTTACTTTACGACTAAAAAAGACGGTACGGGGCTTGGATTGTATGTTGCAAAGATTATAATAGAAGATAAGATGGGCGGAAAATTAAGTGTTAAAAACGAAGGAGAAGATACCGTCGTATTTACTATTAAATTAGCAAAGGAAAAAAGTGAAAATACTGTTACTTGAAGATAATAAAAGGCTAAATTCCACTATTGAAAGAAGATTGAAACTTGAAGGTTACGAGGTAGATACCTTTGTAGACGGAGAAAAAGCAAATGACGCCATAGGCGGAGGATATAGCTGTTTTGTTCTTGATATAAATGTTCCTAGTTTAAACGGGGTGGAAATATTGAAAAATATAAGAGAGTATTTTCCAAATGTTCCTATCATTATCATAAGTTCGACCGTCGAGCTTGAGATTATTAAAGATGCCTACGCTTTGGGATGTGATGATTATCTTAAAAAACCTTTTTATATTGATGAACTTATAATAAAGATAAAAAAGCTTTGCAATGTTGAAAAAAATATAGTAAAAATAGGTGAAAATTATCTTTTTGATACTAAAGAAAACACTCTTTATGCTGACGGCAAGATAGTTGAGTTATCCAAAAAAGAGGAGTTACTGTTAGAGCTTTTTATAAATTACGCCGATAAATTGGTAACTTACGAAAGGATACAAAGTTTCGTGTGGGAGGGTAGTTTGACTACGGTTGATTCTATTAGGACTCTTGTAAAAAGATTGAGAAAAAAATTACCGGAAGGTTGCATAAAAACTGAAATTAATAAAGGATATAGATTTTTGTCATACGGTTGTCATGAAGATTTGTTAAAATAAGCTTATATTTTTAAAGAAGGAGAAAATATGAAGTTTATCACAAAATCTCTAACAACCGTAGCTATAGCAGCTTTGGCGGTTAGTTTTAGTGCTAGTACGGCAAGTGCCGAAAATGCGAGAGTTTATCACTGGAAACTCGCTATGACTTGGCCAACAAATCTACCTCCTTTTAGCAGCACGGTATATAAATTTGCCGATGATGTTAAAAAGATGAGTAACGGTCAACTTATCATCAGAGTTGACTCAAAAAATAAACACAAATCCCCGTTCGGCATCTTCGATATGGTAAGAGCAGGACAGTATGAGATGGGACATACCGCTTCATACTACTATAAAGGTAAAGATCCGAACACTATGTTCTTTACAACTATGCCGTTTGGCATGATAGCTCCCGAGCAGTGGGCATGGTTTTACTACGGAAACGGTATGAAGTATATGGAAAAAGTCTATAACAAATACAACATTATGGCTTTCCCAGGCGGTGCAACCGGAAACCAAATGGGTGGATGGTTTAGAAAGCCTATCAACTCTTTGGCAGATTTAAAAGGTCTAAAGATGAGGATTCCGGGACTCGCCGGAGAGGTTATGGCAAAGCTTGGCGTAACCGTTACAAATATCGCTCCGGGTGAACTTTATACTTCACTTGAGAGAGGAAATATAGATGCTCTAGAGTGGGTTGGACCGGGAATGGATATAAGAATGGGATTTCATGAGATAGCTAAGTATTACTACACTGGATGGCATGAGCCTGCAACCTCTTTGACATATTTTGTCAATAAAAGAAAGTGGGATAAGCTTCCAGATCATCTAAAGGCTATCTTGAAAGACGCTATGAAAGCAAATGCATTTGATATGTATGTTCAAAATTATGATATGAGTGCTAGAGCTTGGAAAAAGATGAAAGAAAAATATCCTCAAATCCAAGTTAAAACATTCCCTAAAGAGGTTTTAAAAGCTATGAAAAAAGCTAATGATGAAGTTTTAGCTAAATACGCTTCAAAAGATCCTTTGTTTAAAGAGATTCTACAAGATCAAAGAGAGTATTTAAAAATGGTTAGAGAGTGGACTAAGATGTCAGACTTCTTGTACCTAAAAGCAAATATGTATAATCAAGAGTAATATTAATACCTCTCCCCTTTTTGGGGAGAGGTTAGACTACAAATATAGGAATGAACATGGATAAATTAATCAAAGCGGAGATAATTTTTGATAAGATTATCGATAAAATAGGCAAACTTTGTGCATATTTGATGCTTTTAATGATGCTCAATGTTTTTTATGATGTCATTATGAGATATATTTTTAGAGAGGGCTCTATCGCAATGCAAGAGCTTGAGTGGCATATTTTTTCGGTAATCATACTACTTGGCGTCTCATATACTCTAAAAGAGGACGGCCATGTTAGAGTCGATGTGCTATACGATAAATGGTCACCGAAAACCCAAGCTATCATAAATATAGTCGGAGTTGTTTTGTTTCTTTGGCCTTTATCTTTATTGATAGCGTACGGTTCTATCGATTTTGTGGTGGAGTCGTATCAAATGCATGAGATAAGCGGTGACCCCGGCGGATTGACCCATAGATGGATACTGAAAGCTTTTATACCTCTATCTTTTATACTTTTGATATTTGCAAGTATCGGATTTATCATAAAAAATATAAATGTATATAGAGGCGTTAGCAGAGTTAAAACAAAAGAGGATGAGATAAAAGAGGCTATCAAAGAAGGAGGCATAGAATGATTGGTATTACAATGTTTTTTACGGCTTTATTTATGTTGCTTCTTGGTTTTCCGGTAGCCTTTACTTTTGGAGCGGTTTCGGTATTTTTCGGTATGGCAGCGGGATTTTTGACCATCATACCCGATGGCGGAACATTTATGGAGGCTTGGGATGAGGGTGTAAATATGTTTGCGATGATGCCTCATCGTATTTGGGCTATTATGACAAATACCATTTTGATGGCTATTCCTCTATTTATCTTTATGGGTATCGTTTTACAAAAAAGTAAACTCGCCGAGAGGCTCTTGGAGTCTATGGGCTTTTTATTTGGAGAGATTAGAGGCGGTGTTGCTATAAGTACCGTTTTGGTCGGGGCACTGCTAGCGGCTTCTACGGGAGTTGTTGGGGCTAGTGTTATAGCTATGGGTGTTATATCTTTGCCTGTTATGCTTAAATACAACTACTCAAAACCTCTTGCTTGCGGTACAATATGTGCGGCTGGAACTTTAGGGCAAATTATTCCTCCTTCGATAGTGCTTATCATATTGGGAGATGTTTTTCAGATTCCGGTGGGTGATCTTTTTAGACAAGCTTTCGGTCCGGGATTGGTGCTTGTCGGGGCTTATATCATCTATATTTTAGTTATATCATTCATAAAAAAAGATGTTGCACCTCCTATTAAAATAGACGGAAATGCAGGAAGTAAATTTCAGCAAATTTTAGGGGCATTAAAAGCTATACTTCCTCCTCTTACACTTATTATAGTGGTACTTGGCTCTATTTTCGCAGGTATCGCTACACCGACAGAGTCATCAGCAGTAGGTAGTATAGGAGCTATTTTGCTTGCTCTTATGTATAAAAAGTTTTCTTGGAAGATACTTGAAGAAGCGGCACTGGAGAGTGCCAAGACTACCGCGATGGTTTTTGGTATATTGATAGGCGCTACGGCGTTTTCTATGGTCTTTACCTATACCGGCGGAGATATGCTGATAGAGAATTTTATGACTCATCTACCCGGTCAAAAATGGGGATTTGTCATTCTCTCTATGATAATCATCTTTATACTCGGTTTTTTTATCGACTTTATAGAGATATCGTATATCATCGTACCTATCTTGGTGCCTATTGCCGATACTATCGGCATCAACCCAATGTGGTATGCTATCTTGATAGCTATGAACTTGCAAAGCTCTTTCTTGACTCCGCCGTTTGGCTTTAGCCTCTTTTACTTAAAAGGAGTGGCGCCGCCTTCGGTGAAGACAATGGATATCTATAGAGGTATTATACCGTTTATCATTATTCAGATGGCAGTACTAGCTATAGTTATAGTTTATCCGCAAATTTTCGGAATGCATTCATGACAAAAAGGATAGGACTTTTTATACCTTGTTATATCGATAAGTTCTATCCCAATGTAGCCTTGGCGACGCTGAGGCTACTTAAAAAGTTCGATTTTGATGTAAAATACCCTTTTGAACAGACTTGTTGCGGTCAGCCTTCTGCAAATACGGGATGTGAGAACGATACTAAAAAGTTGGCTTTGAGGTTTGTTGAAATCTTTAAGGAGTTTGATTATATAGTGGCTCCGAGTGCAAGTTGCGTATCGATGGTAAAAAATCACTATGAAGAGTATATCAAGCCGACTGACGAATATAGACATATCCAAAAAAATATATATGAAATAAGCGAATTTTTAACGGATGTCGTTAAGGTCAAAGAGCTTGATGTGAGTTTTCCTCATAAGGTAGGTTTTCATCAAAGTTGTCACGGTTTAAGAGAGTTAAACTTAGGAGTCTCAAGCGAACTCAATCTACCCTACTACTCAAAACCTCTTTCACTTTTGAAACTCGTTAAAGATATAGAGATAGTTAAGCTAAAAAGAGCCGATGAGTGCTGTGGATTTGGAGGAACTTTTAGTATAAATGAGCCTGAAATATCTATAAGAATGGGAAAAGATAGGATAAAAGACCACCTTGAAGCGGGTGCAGAGTATATAGTGGGATATGATAGTTCTTGTTTGATGCACTTAGAAGGCATCATAAAGAGTGAAGGGTATGATATAAAGATAGCTCATATCGCCGAAGTTTTAGCCGGAACGGTAGATGCATCATAGAGAAAAAGCAAAAGAGTTTTTAAAAGATAAAGAGTTTTCTGCATGGCAAGATGAAGCTCTATGGTTTGTAAGAGTTAAGAGAGATATGGCCTCTAAAAGCGTAAAAGAGTGGGAAAAGTTAAGAGAAATCGCAGACAATATAAAAGCTCACACACTCTCTAATCTTGATAAATATCTTGTCGAATTTGAAGATAAAGCCTTAAAAAACGGCATAGAGGTACACTGGGCGAAAGATGCGCTCGAACACAATAGGATAGTTTACGATATTTTGAAAAAAAACGGAGCCAAAAAGGTCGTAAAGAGTAAATCGATGCTAACCGAAGAGTG
>JAADDL010000132.1 GCA_013153915.1 Campylobacterota bacterium | reverse complement strand
TTACAAAGCTCTCCTCCAAGGTCGACATGGCTTCCGGCAAAATCGTGTGTTAGGGCTTTTCCTATATCGTGAAGTAGTCCCGCTCTTTTTGCCAACTGTTCGTTTCCTCCAAGCTCGGCGGCTATGATGCCCGCAAGATGAGCCACTTCCAATGAGTGTCCAAGAGCGTTTTGGCCGTAACTTGCACGAAACTTCAATCTTCCGATGAGTTTTACGATTTCGGGGTGTATTTTGTTGAGTCCCATATCTATTACGATATCTTGTCCCTCTTCAAGAAGACTTTGTTCGAACTCCTCTTTCACTTTTTTGTAGATATCCTCTATCCTAGCGGGCTGAATCCTGCCGTCTTCCACAAGAAGCTCGATAACTTTTGTGGCGATAGCTCTTCTATAGAGGTTAAAACTGCTAAGTATGATAGCTTGAGGGGTATCGTCGATGATGACATCCACGCCTAAAAGCATCTCTAAAGTTTTGATATTTCTACCCTCTTTACCGATGATTCTGCCTTTAAGGTCGTCGTTTGGTAGATTGACCACATTGATAAGTCTCTCGGCGGCATAATCACCCGCATATCTTGTAGTGGCTTGTGCTAGGATGAAGTTCGCTCTCTTTTTAGCCTCCTGCTTAGCCTGTTCCTCATATTTCCTAACGATATGAGCTATCTCCGCCCTAGAGTTTTCTTCAGTCTTTTTAAGAACTATCTCTCTGGCTTCGCTTTCGGTAAGTCCCGCCGATCTTTCAAGCACTTTTAGCGCTTCGGCTATCTTGTCTTGATACTCTTTTTTTAGATCTTCAACCTCTTGGGCTTTGTGTTCCACCTCTTGTTTTAATCTTTTTATTTCGTCTTTCTCTTTCGTTATGCTTTTTAGTTCATCTTTAAAGAGTTCGTTTAGAGCTTCGTCTTTCTTTTCGAGTTGAGCCATCTTTTGCTCATACTCTTTTTGTAAATTTCTACTTTGCTCTTCAAATTTATTTTTCGCTTCAAGTTCGAGGTCTTTGGCTTTTAGATTTGCGTTTCTTAAAACAAGTTCGGCTTCATGCTCTATGGCTTTTGCTTTGGCTTTGGCTCCCGCTTCATAAACTTCAAATTTTGACGCTTCCAATCTTTTTTGGATAACGGCGCCTATAAGTCCGCCCACTATAAGACCTGCGGCGGCAATGGATACTTCGATTATCATATCTCTTTCCCCTTGTTATATAAATTTTTTCGGGAGTAATATAAAAATCAGATTGAATATCAAATGTATCGGTAGCAACTTTTTTATTAAAACATTTTTCAATCTGAACAAATATTGTTATCGGTTTGCAATCAAGATTTTCGAAAAATCTATCATACATACCTTTGCCGAAACCGACTCTTTTGTTGTCCTTGCCTACTCCCAAGACAGGCACAACGGCCACATCAACTTTTTTGTGTTTCAAAAAAGAGACGGCAGGTTCTTTTATAGAAAATCTTTTCTCTTTTAACGGCAATCTATATTTTACTATTTTAAAACTGACACCTTCCATAAACGGCACGAAAATATGACATTTTTTTCGCATAGCTTTCGTAAAAGAGGTTATATCGGCTTCAAATCCGATAGGAATATAGAGTAAAATATTTTTACAAGGCAGTTTTGAGAGCAAAAGTCGGAGTTTTTTTTCTATCATCTTATCTTTATAAAGTTTTGATATTTTTGAACTTTTTGTAAGCTTTTTTTTACACTCCTCTCTAAAAGTTACTTTATCAAGTAACATAATTCACTCCCTTTTGTGTAATTTTATTTTATCTTGATATAATAGCAAAATATTTTATACGATAAGGTTATCTTTATGAAACACATCACGCTTTCTCTTATGTTTTCTTTGATAATGGTGTTTGCCGGCTGTATGCAAGAAAAATCGGGGCAAAACCAAGATAAGGACTCAACTTTTAAAGCCGATAAACAAGAGATAAAATATCCCGTAGAGATAAAGTTGCATGTCGTAAACGGTGATGATATCGTTTTGGTAAAAGATAAAGAAAATCTCAAAATAAAAGGTTTAAACGATAAACTGATACTGCTTGATTTTTTTGCCACTTGGTGTCCGCCATGCAAAGCGGAGATACCCCACCTTGTAAATCTCCAAAAAAAGTATAAAAACGATTTAAAAATCGTCTCCGTACTCCTTGAAGACGGTAAGCCCGATAGCGAAATAAAGAGTTTTATAAAATACCACGGTATAAACTACATAGTAACAAACGATAAAAATAACTATAAACTCTCCTCTTTGCTTGGAGAGATAAGCAATATACCTTTTATGATACTGTATGATAAAAACGGCACGGTTATCACTCACTATCTCGGCGCTATTCCCGAAGAGATGATAAATTCCGATATAAAAAAGGCTATAAAGTAATGTTCGGTTTTATAAAAAAGTCCTTAGGCAAAACGGTTGATGCCATAAAAACGGTAGCCCCAAAGAAAAAGAGTAAAATATCGAAAGACGAATTAGAGGATATTTTGCTTGAGGCGGATGTCAGCTACGAAGTTGTTGAAAAGATTATCTACTATTTGCCCGCATCGGATACGGTGGAGAGAAAAGATCTTTTTAGGGTTTTAAACTCTTTTTTTATGGAGTGTGAAAAAGCAAAAGATATAGAAGCAAAACCCGTTGTGGAGCTTATACTCGGCGTAAACGGTGCGGGAAAGACCACCACGATAGCCAAGCTTGCCAACATATATAAAAAAGAGGGTAAAAAGGTGATATTGGGGGCTGCGGACACTTTTAGAGCCGCCGCCGTAGAACAGTTAAAAAAGTGGGCTAATAAGCTTGATATCCCTATCGTTGCCACCAAGCAGGGGCATGACCCTTCGGCTGTGGCTTTTGATACTATAAAATCCGCTATAGCTAAGGGATATGATAATGTTTTGATAGATACTGCAGGGAGATTACACAATCAAACAAACCTTTCAAACGAGATTAAAAAGATAGTTAGGATTTGCGATAAGGCATGCAAAGGCGCTCCTCATAGGAAGATATTGATTATCGACGGAACTCAAGGAAATTCGGCTATCAATCAAGCAAAAGCCTTTAAGGAGATAGTCGGGATAGACGCTATCATCATCACTAAGCTTGACGGTACCGCAAAAGGTGGCGCGCTTTTTAGCATAGCTAACGAATTGAAACTTCCTATACTGTATATCGGTGTCGGGGAGAAAGAGGACGATTTGGTGGCGTTTGACGCTAAAGAGTATATAGACGGACTTTTAGACTCATTTTTTACAAACGAAGAAGATGGCGAAAACTAAACATATTTTTGAGTGTCAAGCCTGCGGATACCAAACATCAAAATGGATGGGAAAATGTCCGAATTGCGGTGCTTGGGAGCAGATAGTCGAGCTTACGAAATCTCAAATAGAGGTCTTAAACGAGATAAAAAGCGACTCTCCTCGCCAAAAAGCCGAGTCCATAACGCAGGTAAAAGAGGAAAATATAAAAAGATACTCATCGGGTTCTAAGGAGCTTGATCTTGTTTTGGGCGGAGGTATAGTGCCGGGAAGTTTAGTGCTTATAGGGGGGAGTCCGGGTGTAGGAAAATCGACTCTTCTTTTAAAGATAGCCGGCAATTTGGCAAAAGAAGGTAAAAAAGTTTTATATGTTAGCGGAGAGGAGTCCAAGTCTCAGTTGAAACTCAGAGCCAACAGGATAGAGGTTGAGCATCCCGATATCTACCTATTGACCGAGATTGAGCTTGAAAATATTATAAAAGAGGCAAATGAAGGCGGATATGAGGCTATCGTGATAGATTCCGTTCAGACGATATACTCCTCTAAACTTTCGGCGGCACCCGGAAGCGTATCTCAAGTAAGAGAGATAACTTTTGAGCTTATGAGATACGCCAAAGAAAATACGGTAGCGGTTTTTGTCATAGGGCATATCACCAAAGAGGGCTCTATCGCGGGACCTAGGATACTTGAGCATATGGTGGATACCGTATTGTATTTTGAAGGGGATTCCTCAAAAGAGCTTAGGCTTTTAAGAGGATTTAAAAATAGATTCGGCTCAACCAGCGAAGTCGGGATATTTGAGATGAGTTCCAAAGGGTTAGTGAGCGCAAACAATATATCCAAAAAGTTCTTCTCAAGAGAAAATCAAGCGGCGGGTTCGGCTATAACGGTAGCGCTCGAAGGTTCAAGACCTATCATACTTGAAGTTCAAGCTTTGGTAAGCGAGAGTAATTTTCCAAATCCGAAAAGAAGCGCTACGGGATTTGAATTAAATAGACTCAATATGCTTTTGGCTTTACTGGAAAAGAAGCTTGGATTGCCGTTTAACGGATATGATGTCTTTGTAAATATTTCGGGCGGTATTAAGATAGGAGAAACGGCTTGCGACCTTGCCGTAGTAGCGGCGATAATCAGCAGTTTTAGAAATAGACCCCTTAGTAAAGATACCGTATTTTTGGGTGAAATAACCCTTATAGGTAGTGTTAGGGATATTTTTAATCTGGATATTAGGCTGAAAGAGGCTCGTATGCAAAACTTTACAAAAGCTATCGTGCCTAGAAAACCTATGGAGGATTTTAAGGGTTTGAAGTGTTATGAGGTAAAAGAGGTTTCAAAACTTATAGACTGGATGTAGTTTTTATAGTTAATTTTATATTTTTTAGATATAATTTTTTTGTGACAAAATATGACAAACGCAAAGGTACGATATGAGCGATAAAAAAGCTTGCATAGAAGCTTATCATGAGATGGAAGAGAGATACGCTATGTTGGAGATAAGATTTTTTAGCGAAGAGCAAAAATCTCTCATAAAAAAAGCATTATCCGACGCTATAAAAGAGTATGAGATATCTCCCGAGATAGTGGTGGAGTATGATGATAATGACAGAAGCCACGGAATGTATATCATAGAGTTTCATGACGATTACGACAGAGAGTCGGGTGATTTTTTCGAAAAAATCATAAAAGACCTCGATATCGGAAAATGTGTTATCGATAGATAATCCGACCAAGTTACTTCGATCTCTAAAAAAATTCCGTAAATATCCGATACTGTTTTTATAAAATATAAAAAAGGAATACTATGGCTGAAGAGAAAAAAGAGGAAGAGGTCGCTCCTAAGAAATCAAGCTCTAAACTTGTGTTGATAATCATCGTAGTTTTGCTTCTTTTGATACTTATCGGCGGTGGTGTAGCGGCATATTTTTTGCTGGGCGATAGCGGTGACGAACAAGCCGGTGACGCTCCAAATCAAACTCAAGCCCAATCTAAACAGATGAAGAAAAAGAGTATCGCTAGAAATTCGGATTTGATGCAAATAGGTCCGATATATCCTTTGGATCAGTTTATAGTCAATTTGTTAAGCGAAAACGGTTCAAGATTTTTGAAGATAAAGATGGATTTGGAGTTGAGTGCTCCGGAGCTTACGGCTGAACTTGACAAGAAAAAACCTCTCATAAGAGACATCGTCATAAGGACTTTGACCTCTAAAACATTTCAAGAGGTTAGTACCGGCAAAGGCAAAGAGAAGCTTAAAGATGAGCTTGTAGATAGGATAAATAGTGTTTTAGCCGACGGCAATATAAAAAATATATTCTTTACGGAGTTTGTGGTTCAGTAGATGATAGGTGTAGATATAGTAGATATAAAAAGATTTGAGCGATTTTACGATAAATACAAAGAAAAAGCTCTAAAACGATATCTAAACGATAGCGAGATAGAGCTTTCGAAGCAAAAAATCGAAACGCTTGCCGGTTTTTTCGCATCCAAAGAGGCTATAAGTAAAGCTTTGGGGTGCGGAATCGGCAAAGAGTTGACCTTTTTGGATATAAGGATACACAAAAGCCCGAAAAACGCTCCGTACTTTACGCTTCCAAAACAAATAGTGGAAAAGTATGCCGTAAAAGACACATCTTTGTCTATTTCCCATGAAAAAGAGTATGCGATAGCCATAGCGTATATAGAGTGTAAAAGCGACTTTTCAAAAAAATTGTATCACTAAAATATAAAGTATATTATCAATCAAACAGCTCCATCTTTTTATTTATGATATCCCTCTCTTTTTGAGTGCTTTTTGTTTTAAGGTAGCCGTACCATCTTTTTACGGCTTTTTTATACCCCATCGACGCCGCTTCGTTTATGATATAGTTTATTTGGGGTTTTGTTAGATGCTCTTTCATAAGAGAGGCGGCTATTAGTTTTGAAGTGCTATCTTTCATGCTCTTGACGGCTTCAAAAGCCGATTTGTAATCGCCTTTTTTCATAGCGTTTACAAAATCGCTATACTCTTTTGGTGGATTTTTTATCTTAGAAAATTCACCCTCTATCAAATGGTAGTAGTCTTGTAAAGAATCATTTTGGCTTAAATGCTTTATTTTTAAATACTCTTCACATTTATCATCTATCAAAACTCCGATATGAAGGGCGCAAGCTCCAAGATAAATCTTTGATAGGCTATCTATGTCGTAACCTTGCTTTGCGTTGTTTATAGCTCTTTGCAAGGCTGTACTGGCAAGCCTGGTTTGTCCTTTTAGATAGTAATCCCTAAAACTATCAAATGAGTTTGAGGCATCCACTCTGTATTTGTACTTTTGTGTCGCTTTGAAGGAGCAACCGGCAAACAAAACTATAACTATGAGGCTAAAAATATATCTTTTCATGGCAACTTCACTTTTTTATTGTTATCTTCTATCAAAGAGTTTACTTTATTTAAGAGATTGTTGGCTTTATCCACTCCCAAAAGTATCTGCTCTTTTAAAAGCACTATATCTTTATCGCTTGAGCCTATGGTTTTAACTAAAGAGTTTAAATCTTTTAGTTTGTTTTTTATATCTATAAGTATATCATTTACATTTTTTGGTATCTCTTCGCTTGGTTTTAGTATATTGTTGTGTATGTCAAGCAGCAT
>JAADDL010000097.1 GCA_013153915.1 Campylobacterota bacterium | reverse complement strand
GAATCTCTAAGAGAGCATGGCTCCACACTCGGTACGGGCGGCATGATAGTGATGGATGAAAGCGTTTTCATACCCGAAGTCACTAAAAATCTGCTTGAATTTTACCACCATGAGAGTTGCGGACAGTGCACTCCTTGCAGAGAAGGGGTAGGCTGGGTAGATAGACTGCTTGCAAAGATACTCCAAGGAGAGGGTACGAAAAAAGATATAGACACCATACTCGATGTGAGCGATCTTTTAAACGGCAAAACCGTATGCGTTTTCGCCCCCGCCGTAGCCGCGGTACTCGTAAGCCACATCAAAAAATTTCCCGATGAGTTTTATGAACTCGTTAAATAGTTAGAAAAACGGTAATAAGACAACGAAAAGTCCGCCTAAGACAAAAAATATTCTCACAAAAAAAGTTTTCGTATCGTTTACTAAACCGTAAGATAAAAGCGCTAAACCTATGGATATCTTTAAGAAAGACAAAAAAGAGAGCAAAAAGTTTTGTTCGGGAAATATTAGATATTTGTTGGCTATAAAAGCGACAGGTATGATATATAAACCTATTCCCAGTCTCATAGCTTTTGACGCCACTTTTAGCCAATTTGTTTGGGCTATGCCCGCGGCTATGAAAACCGTTCCGCAAACGGGAGGCGTGATAGTGGACAAAAGAGCGAACCAAAATATAAACAGATGAGCTTGCAAGGGCGAAAGTCCGAAATCTTGAAGTATAGGACCCGCTACCGATACGCAGATGATGTATGCCGCGGTCGTAGGCACCTCCATGCCTAGTATCAAGCAAGCAAGAGCCGTCAAGATAAGAGCTATCCACAGTTGACCGTTTGCAAGCATCAATATTTCGGAAGTGAGCTTTACTCCGACACCCGTTATATTTAGAACTCCTATAATAATGCTAGCGCAGATGATGACCGAAGCTATGACGGATATCTGTCTTGAAGCCTCTATGGAAGCTTTTACGAACCTTTTAAACCAATCTTTTGCGGAAAACTTCCAATCCCTATCCACGCTAAGCAAAGCCATACTTATAAATATCGCTATGGCCGCTGAGTATTGCGGAGTTTTTCCGACATAGAGCATCTCCAAAAGCAAAACTCCAAAAGGTATAAGAAAAAAAGGCGAAAGTTTCAAAACGGTTTTAAAAGTCGGTATCTGTTCATCACTCATAGCCGTTAGATTGTATTTTTTGGCAAATATATCCACGCCTATCCAAACCGTAAAGAAAAACAAGATAGCGGGAAACAAAGCGGCAGCCATAATGGTCGAATACTTTACGCTCAACAGTTCCGCCATAATAAAAGCACCCGCTCCCATCAAAGGAGGCATGATCTGTCCGCCCGTACTAGCTACGGCCTCTACCGCCGCGGCAAGACTAGGAGGATACCCCAGCCTCTTCATGGTAGGAATGGTAAAAGCTCCCGTGGAGGCTACGTTTGCCGAAGCCGAGCCGGAGATAGAGCCGAAAAACGCCGAAGCGAGTATGGATACTTTTGCGCCGCCTCCTCTTAAGCGTCCGGCGAGTTTGGAAGAGATAGCCATAAAGGCGTTGCCGCCCTCTCCCGTACCCACAAAAGCTCCGAGTATGACAAAAACCGATATGACGGTGACGGATATACCCGTCAAACTACCGTATATACCGCCCTCGGCTATGACTAAAGTACCTATAAAGCTATCTAAAGGTATCTCTTGGTGACCGAATCTCCCGGGTATATAGTGACCGAAAAGTCCGTAAGCCAAAGCTATCAATGCCGTTAACGGCAAAGCGAGCTTTACGGCTCTTCTGGCCGCCTCCAATACGGCAACTATCAAAACGATAGCTACAATATATTGAGTATACCCCTCTAACGAGCCGTACTGGTCTTCAAGTTCTAAATGGTTTGAAACTATATAGTATGAGGCTAAAAGAGCCGATACCATAATCACAAAGCCTATATATTTTGAAACTTTGGAGAGATTTTTATTTTTCGGAAAAAGAAATATCCAAGGCAAAACTAAAGCCAAGTGCAAAGGTCGGCTCACGAGATTGGGTATAAGTCCGGTAAATACCAAATATATGTGAAAGCCGACCGTCACAAACGCCAATAACGCTATAAGCGTATCGGCGTCGTATATCTTTTTAGTTATCTCTTTCATCTAATTTATTTTAATTTAGCCGGAACCTTTACATTTGCCTCTTCATAATACTTCAAAGCGCCTTTATGAAGCTTTACATTAAACATATCGAGATTTTTATAAGTTACCGCTTTCCACCAAACACTCTGTTTCTCAAGATTTTTCTTTGATTTCCAAAACGCCTTCGTAAACTCGTAAGCGGTTTCATCACTCATATCGGTTGTAGTATATACGCCTACCGGCAAAGTAGTGGTAGCTACATCCTCATCAACTCCAGGATAAGTTCCGGCGGGGATGATGAGCTTGTCTCTTTTTGTCTTTTTTATCTGATCGTCACTCATACTTAAAAGTCTTATCTTTACGCTTGCCGCCGCCTCTATGACATTTGGAGCGGGATATGAGCCTGCCGTGGCAAAACCGTCAATTTGTCCGTTTTTTAAAGCCGCTACGGCGTTTGATAGTTCGGCTTTTACAAGTTTGACTTTGCCTTGAAGTCCAAAAAGTTTCATATATTTTGCCGCCTCTTTCGCTCCGAAACTCCCTTTTCCTATAAGGATGGTTTTGCCGGCCAGATCCTTAAAGGTTTTTATACCGGAATTGGCTCTGACGACTATATGCATAGTTAAAAACGGTATAGGGAAAAGAGATCTTATCTTTTTATACGCGTTTGGGTCATCATTTTTGAACATAGCCTTTTTAGCGAGAGCCAATTTTATCAATACGGGAGGCGATGTAAAGACATAGTTGCCTTTTCTTTTTTTTACCTCTTTTACATTTTGTACCGAGCCTTGAGATTCTTCCACGGTAACATTTAGTTTTCCGTTTGAGGCTTTATTGACATTCTCCGCGATTTGAACCGCCATTTGATAGTATGAAGAGGTGGATTTTGCCGCTTTTAGGGTTATTCTCGTACTATTTGCCTGCAATCCAATCCCAACTAATAGCGCCAAAGCCATAGCGGTTATTTTTGTCGTTTTCATATTTACTCCTAATATCGATTTTAAATATTATATCTATTTGAAACTGAAAAGTATATCAGGTATATAAGAAAATTTGATATTATCAAAAATAGAGCGTGAAAATATTTTTGATTATAAAGTTGAGCAAATCTAAAATTTGCTCAACTTGTTAGGAGAGTTTAAATTGTTTTGTTTCTTGTTTTAAAGAGTCTATATCTTTTTCGATACTTTCGAAGTTTTCATTCATCTCTGTTAAGCTATCGGTTAATTTGGATGCTTCTTGATTTGTGGATTCGATATTTGATACCATATTTGCGGTACTGTTTTTTATGAGATTTATAGTCGATTTGATTTCGTCCGTTGATTTTTGGCTTCTTTCGGCGAGCTTTCTGACCTCGTCGGCGACTACGGCGAAACCTCTGCCGTGTTCTCCCGCCCTTGCGGCTTCTATGGCGGCATTAAGCGCCAAAAGATTAGTTTGGTCGCTTACCTCCTCTATGAGTTTTACCATATTTTGTATCTCTTCTATCGAGCTTTCCAACTCTTTTGCCGTATCCACAAGTTCGGCTTGACTTGGCGCAAATGTTTGTTCGTTCCACTCTTGGGTTTCCAATAGTGTTTTTTTAGTCTTTTTTCCAATGTCAGATACATTGTTGGCAGCTTGGATGATTTTTGATGTTATATCATTGAGTGTTGTAATGATACCGTTAATAGGCTCTTCAAGATTTTTTAATTCGCTATCTTCTCCTAAAGATAATTTATCAGAAATATCTCCCTTTTGAATTTTTTTAAGTATTTCAACTACAGGTTCTATTTGTCTTGCCATAAACTCTTCTTTTTCTTTTATCTCCTCTCTCTTGTCTCTTAGGAGTATAAAAGCTTTATCAAGTTCGCCATTTTTATAGATAGGCACTACATACACGAAAACCGGTATCTCTTCTCCTGTTTTAGAGATGATATTGGCGTTTTCATCTCCGGATCTTTTTAAGTCTATATATTTAGCGGCTAGAGCGCAAACTTGACATTTTGAAGGGTCTATATGCCACAGTATTTTGCCACCCTTGTTGTGGTGGATCTCGTCAAAGCTAAATCCTGTCAACTCTTCAAATACTTTATTGTGTTCTACGATATCTTTATTTTTATTGATAGCGAAGAACGCTACCGGAAAAGTGGATTTGAATGTTTTCCACATATAGACTTGGTGATCTCTTGTTTCAACAACGACGTTTATCTTGTCTTTTAGGGTTTTTGCCTCTTTTGCCTGTTTTTTAAATATCTCATGAACTGAAGGACTTTTTATAATACTTTGTATATCTTTATCTATTTTTTCTTCTATCTCTTTCAGATCGGCTTCATCGTCTTTCGTAAAAAACATAAGTTATCCTTTTAAAATTTTTATAAATTACTCTTTTACTACTTCGACAATTTTTCGATTTTTTTTAACTATTTTTATATGATCTCCCACTTTAAATCGTAATCCTTTTGCGATAACGATCACATTTTCACCCGTATCGTCAAGCTGTACGCTCAATTCTTGTGCGTTTGCTTTAGCAACTTCGCTACCTACATATGCTCCCCCTAGACCTCCGGCTAGCGAAGCAAGCACCGAACCTCTGCCTCTTCCGACCGTTGAACCTAAAACAGCTCCGACTATACTTCCTATGAAAGTTCCCGTACCGTTATCTTTTATAGCTACGGGTCTCACATTTGTTATAACACCTCTTTCGTAATGTAAAATAGTATTTTCAGAGCCTGCCGGAACTTCTTGGAGTCCGGGTTTGGCACACCCCGCAAATATCGCCAAAAGAGCGATAAGTATGATTTTAGTTGTTCTCATCTTTTTCCTTTCAAATGTAATATGTTATTATACAATAATTTTTATCATCTAATTATCTTTTTTGATATTTTTTAGATAGTACGCAAGTCCGAAAAGCAAAAATGTCACTCCGATAAGTAGATAGACTGCGTATAGTATCTTTTCGGGGTCCATTATGGCGAACTTAAAGACCAACATCAAAGCTTCTATGGAAAGCGCTATGATAATAGAGCCTAAAAATCGTATCATGGTCTTGTGTATATCGTCATCATGCCCTTTTTTATTTTTTCCGAGCACCTCCTCTTCAAAAATAGTTTTGATAAGGTCGAATATCGCCAAAGAGAGGGTTATCAAAATAGTCGCTTCAAACATCTCTTTTATATCGAGTTTTCCTATTTGAAATCCGTATGTCGCTATACTCATTACCCCTTTAAAAAATAGTAAAAACGCTACGGTAAAGAGGGCAAAGCAGAAAAATGCGTACATCAATTTGTTAAATTTTCCAAAAACGGAGTCTATGGAGGTCGGATGAGCCACTTTTAAAATATTTTCCAAAGATATATCAAGACACACTATAAACCTAAGCTTTTTACTATCGTCATATACGGGATATGACGCCGTTACTACTAGCTCATTTGTGATTTCCGAGGGGTACGGGTCCGTTAAGATACACCTCTTTTCTCTTGCCGCCCTATAGTAAAAAGCTCTCATGCTTTTGTTGGTATTTTTGCCTTTTCTATATTTGGTATGATCCGAAACGGCATCGATAACTTGTACTCCCATAGGATCTAACACATATAGGGCATCTATCTCTTTGTTCTCTTTTTTTATCTTTTTTAGGGCTTTGACTATAGCGTCAAGTGAGGGGTTTGGGATTTGGTTTGGTATATTTCTTGATAAAAGATAGCATAAAAAGGCTCTAGCTTTGGTTCTAATTTCTTCAAAATCTCTTATCTCTTTAGTTACCATAAAACACCTCTTTTTAGCCGATTTTATATCCGTTAATTATATCAGAATTTAACTTACTTTCCAAAGATATGATATTTTAAAGTTTTTTATGGTATCATGTATTTTTTTAAAGGCGTACTGAATTGATAAAGGCGAAAAAAAAATTCGGACAAAATTTCTTAAAAGACGATATTTTTACGGAGAAAATCATCCAATCGATGCCCAAAGACGACCTTGAAGTTGTGGAGATTGGGCCTGGATTAGGTGATTTGACGAAAAAGCTGTTGAGATACAAAAAAGTGACGGCTTTTGAGATAGATGATGATTTGTGTCAAATTTTAAGGTCGCAATTTTCCTCTTTTATAAAAGAGGGGAGATTGGAGCTTAAATGTGTTGATGTATTGAAGTATTGGCAAAAAGAGGGTTTGATAGACAAAGAGTATAACCTAGTCGCAAATTTGCCGTACTACATCGCAACTAAAATAGTATTAAAATTACTAAAAGATGATAATTGTCGCAATATTTTAGCAATGCTTCAAAAAGAGGTTGCCGAGAAATTTTGCGCAAAATCGAACGATAAAGAGTTCGGTTACTTGTCTATAATAGCGGAACTATCGGGAGATAGTGAGATTTTATTTGATGTTTTGCCGGAGTCTTTCGACCCTCCGCCCAAAGTAACGTCCTCATTTTTAAAGATAAAAAAGAGAAACGCTTTGGTGGGAGAAGAGGGGATTTTTGCGGATACTTCGGAATTGGAAAGATTTGAGAGATTTATAAGGGTTTGCTTTTCAAATCCTAGAAAAACTCTCAAAAAAAATCTCTCTTTTTACGGAAAAGAGTCGATAAGTTCCTATTTTGACAAACTTGACATATCTTTAAACACGAGACCTCATCAGCTATCTTCGCTCAAATATCTTGAATTATTCAAACTGATAGAAAGTTTGCAAAAAAAGGTAGAAAATGAACGAGAAAGAGAACAAAAAAACAGCGCAAAAGCAGCCGCAAGCGGCTCAAGCGAAAAAGCAGAAAAACGGCAATAACGCCAATAACAACAAAAAAAGAAATCAAAACTTTCAAAAACAAAGGACTCAAAGCCAAAAGAACGAAGCTTGGT
>JAADDL010000153.1 GCA_013153915.1 Campylobacterota bacterium | reverse complement strand
TTAGCGCTACATATATACCAAGAGAGCCAAGATACGGCAGAGCGGGGCTTATAGATGTGCTAAAATACTTTGCCAAACTCCAAAAAGATGATTCCAAAAAGCTTGAAGTTGCCGCTAAGAAGGTGCAAAAGGCTTTGGAGATGTTAAACTCAAGGGATACAAGGGTAAAGACAAAACCCCCATTGTCGATATCTGATGATTTTGTTAGCGGCGTGCTTGCAAATTACGACTCCGAGTATTGCGGTATAGGCATGATCCCAAAATTTCCTCACGCTACTACCATACATACCCTTTTGAGCATATATGAGCTTGACGGCAACAAAGTGGCTTTAAAGATGGCGGATGAGATGCTTGAGGCTATGGCTAAAGGGGGTATTTACGACCAGATAGAGGGCGGATTTTTTAGATATTCGACCGATGAAAAGTGGATGATACCCCACTATGAAAAGATGCTATACACAAACGCCGAACTTCTAAGTGACTACATAAAGGCGTATAAAATCACCAAGAAGCCGTTATATAAAAGGGTGGTAAAAGAGTTGGTGGATTTTATCTCGAAAAGATTTGAAAAAGACGGCGTTTTTTATAGTGCCAGCGATGCGGATAGCTTTGATGTCAAAAGCGGTAAAAAAGAAGAAGGCGCATACTTTGTCTATTCTTACAAAGAGGCTTTAAGAGCGCTTGAAAAAGAGGGGATAAAAGAGTCAAAAAG
Source organism: Campylobacterota bacterium (assembly GCA_013153915.1). Classification (GTDB taxonomy): domain Bacteria; phylum Campylobacterota; class Campylobacteria; order Campylobacterales; family JALSKU01; genus JALSKU01. Next base: position 26,117 of record JAADDL010000153.1, on the reverse strand, counting down.
CGTACTTAAGTATCTTGGTATCACAAAAAAGGGAAATTTCGAAGGCAAAAACAATCCTTATATATGCGATGAGTGCGAAAAGCCAAAAGAGTTAAAAAAGGCAAAAGAGGCGCTTTTGAAAATCAGAGAAAAAAGAGAGTATCCTTTTGTGGATAAAAAGATACTGACATCTTGGAACGCTTTATATATAAAAGCTTTATTTGAAGCCTCTTTTATAGACGGTTCTTACGCAAAGAGTGCGAAAAACTCTTTGGATAGACTGCTCGAACTTATCTATAGGGATGAAAGACTATACCATCAAGTTTTGTTGGGTAAAAAAGCGAAGGTTCCAGCGGAGCTTGAGGATTATTCGTTTTTGATAGACGCTTTGATAGAGGCTTATCAAAATAGTTTTGATACGAAATATTTAAACCTTGCAGATAAGCTTACGAAAGAGGCTAAAGATATATTTTATAAAGACGGTGTCTGGTATGAGAGTTTGCAACCATTTAGAGTCAAAGCCACGCTTGAGAGTAGCTCTTATGTTAGCTCTTTAGGGGTTATGGCGGATGATTTTTTGAAACTTGCCGTACTTACGGACGAGCTTGAGTATCAAAAAAGCGCAAAGGAGATATTGACGGGCGATTTGGCTTTGGTTTCAAAATATCCCTCAAATTTCCCAAAAGCGGTAGAGGAGTATTTGGCGTTTAAAAACGGCTACATAGTGATAAAAGCAAAAACCCCTCTGATAGAGGATATAAAAAAGGAGGTTACAAAAAAGCTCTCTTATCCTTTTGTACTATATAAAGCCACTCATGATAAAGATATCATAGCTTGCAAAGTAGATAGCTGTTTTGCATACGCAAACAGTATAGACGATATCATAAAAAAGCTAAAAAAGAGATAGATATCGTTTAAGTTATCCAGCCTCCGCCTATGAGCTTTTCTTTGTCATAAAAGGCGGCAAGCTGTCCTTTTGCAACGGCGCTTACGGGTTCGTAAAGCTCTACCGTTGCTTTGTTGTCGGCTATAAGCTTGACTTTGCATTTTATCTTTGGGCTTTTGTATCTTATCTTTACCGATGTTTCAAACTCTTTTTTATCTACAAGGAGATTTATATCCTTGATAGTGAAACTCTGCTCTAAAAGCTCTTGTTTTTCTCCCGCTACCAAGATATTTTTTTGAGGGTCTATACTGACGATGTAGTGAGGAGTGTGAGCTCCAAATATCTCAAAACCCCTTCTTTGTCCTACGGTATAGTGCATATAGCCTTTATGTTTTCCTATGGCATTTCCGTTTTTATCGACTATGGAGCCGGGCATATTTATCTTGGTGTGTTTTTTTAAGATATTTACATAGGAGTTTTCGACAAAACATATCTCATAACTCTCTTTTGAAGATGCAAATTCACTTAGAGCGATATCCGATAACATCTTGTTTTTGAGCTCATTTTTTAGAGTGTCTTCAAGCGGAAAAAGCAAAAAGTCTATATTTTCTTTTTTGACGGCGGCTAAAAAGTAGCTTTGGTCTTTTACTTTATCTTTGGCTTCGCATATAAAACCGTTGCAGATTGAGGCGTAGTGTCCAGTAGCAAGCTTCTCAAACCCCTCTTTTTTGGCATAATCCACAAGTTCGCCAAGCTTGATAACTCTGTTGCAAAGTGCGCAAGGGTTTGGGGTTTCTCCTTTTTTGTAGCTTTCGATAAAAGGCAGATATACGGTTTGTTCAAATTTGTCGCTTAAGTCCAAGATGCGGTATTTGATGTCTAAATGTCGTGATATCTTTTTTACTTTTTGGATATTTTTTGCGTGAAATTCGGGAGAGTCGTGGAGTTTCATATAAACTCCCTCTATATCGTGTCCTTCATTTTTTAGCTTATAAGCGACGGCGGCGGAGTCTATACCTCCGCTTAGAGCGACCAATATCTTCACAAGACTATCTTAACTTTTCGAGTCGTTCTCTTTTTGTGCCGATTTCGGATATCTGTATGCCGAAGTTTCCATCCACGATGACGACTTCTCCTTGGGCTATCACTTTATCACCGACAAGTATATCTAAAGGGTCGTTCGCTAGTTGATTTAACTCTATCACCGAACCTATATCCATGCTTAAAACATCTTTTAAAAGCATTTTTCTTGAACCGATACGAACTCTTACGGGAAGTTTGACATCCATAATAAGAGAGATGTTTTTTATCTCAGCGGGAGATAGCTCTCTTTCGTCTTCGCAATTACTTTGAGCGTATTCTTCACTATTAATATCGTTGTTGGAAATATTATCCGTATTTTTACTCTTCTGGGAAGAATCTTCTTTGTCGGAGTTGAACGAAGTGAGCAGTTCGTTGTTGACGGCAATATACAGCTGAGAAGCTACCGTGGCTACTTTGATATTAAACGAATATATTTTTGAATAATCTTTAAGGTCTATATCGTCGTTTTCGGCAAGTACTTCTATGTTGTCGATATTGAAAGATAGTTTCGGCAAATCTTTTTGAGCGGACAAGGAAGTAGAAAAGCCTCCGAAAACATTTGAGACTATCTCTTTGATGGCATCAATATCGTCATCGTTCATCTGTTCCTTGGCTTCTCCTTCGCCTCCGAGCATCATATCTCCGAGAGCCGTGGCAAGCCCGGGAGGCATACATATCGCTATCTTGCCCTCTTTGTCTCCCGTCGCTCCTATGTGTAAACAGACCAAGGGAGGCATTATGGCGATATTTTGAGTAATTTCGTCCACATTGTTAAATGTTAGTTCGGCAACTATACCGGTAAGCCCTTCGATAGTTGAAATAATATCTTTTTCTAAAAGCTCTATAAATTTATTCACTTTTGTTGTCTCCTTAGCTTGCGTTGACGGTAGAAACTTTTTCTCTTCTATGTTTTTCGATTATTTCGAGATACTCTTTTACTTCGTCTTTGTCACTTTTGATAAAATCAACTATTTTTAAAGATTTTCTAAATCTGTGTATACCAATCTCTCCTATAAACATATCTTTTCTATCGACGGTCAATATAGCCGTATCGTCCGCACTTCTATCTAGTCTTATTATATCATTTTTTTTCAAATCAAGTAACTCTTTTACACTGAGAGTCGTTCTGCCCAAGATACCTTCCACATTGATATCGGCTCTTTTTATCAGCACGTTTAACTCTTTATTTCTACTCTTTTTTGCGCTTGAGCTGCCGAGCATAATATCCCTATTGGCAAGTTTTGGCAAGATGGATTCAAGATATATAACGGGATAGCAGATATTTATCATACCGCTTGAGTTGCCTACTATAAGCTCCATAACGACCATGATAACTATCTCGTTTTGAGAAACTATCTGTACAACATTAGGGCTTGACTCTTTTGTTTCTATGTTGGGGTACATATCCGTTATAGGTTCCCATGCGGCTCTTAATTTTTGCGTTATGATTCTAAGTATCGCATCGAGTAGATTTAGCTCGATATCGGTTAACTCTCTGCTTGATTCAAAGCTTTCGCCCTTTCCTCCAAGAAGTCTGTCTATCATAGGAAAAGCGATAGACGGGTTTATCTCTATGACACCGCTTCCGTCAAGCGGTTTCATAGAAAAAACGTTAAAACTTGTAGGACTTGGCAGACTCATAAGAAATTCGCCATAGGTCATTTGATCGACAGAGTGTAGCTGAATCTCTACGATAGACCTCATTATGGCCGATATTTGAGAGGATAGATTTCTTGCCATTTTATCATGTATGCCTCTTACTGCTCTTAATTGCTCTTTGCTGACACGATTGGGTCTTTTGAAATCATATAAAACTACCTGGCGCTGGTCGATGATATCTTCGGGGATGATATCGCCGCCTTCATCCTCGTCAACGACTTCAAGTAACGCGTCAATCTCTTCTTGACTTAATATATCAGCCATCTTCGCTTCCTAAAGCTTGTCTTATTTTGATGATAAGCTTTTTGTGGATTTGAGAGATTCTCGATTCGCTTATATCTAAAATAGAGCTTATCTCTTTTAAACTTAGCTCTTCGAAATAATATAGCTGTATGATGAGTTGTTCTCTTTGTTTTAAAGTTTGAAGTATCCCTTTGATGGTTTCGATAAGCTCGTCCCTTTCGACTATATCTTCGGTATTGCTTTTATCCATGATAACCATCTGTTCGCTTATGGGTAGCACCATAGATGTTTCGGAGATATTTCTAACTTCTCTTATCTTATCTTCGCTTTCACCCAAGGCTTCGGCTAGATATGCGTTATCCGGCTCTTCGTCATGCTCTTCTAGATAGCGTTCGCATTCGTAGTCGATAGCTTTTATAAGCCGTCTATTGTTTCTGCTTAGAGTATCGAGACTCCTTAGATAATCAAGCATAGAGCCGTAAACTCTTTGTTTGGCGTATCCCCAAAAGAAGTCGTTTTTGTTTTCATCGTATCTTCTAGAGAGTTTTATCGCCTCTTCCGTGCCGATAGATATGAGGTCGTTTACATCGATACTTCCCGGTAGTCTCTCTTTGAGTCTGTATGCCATAGCTCGAATAGCCGGCAAAAACTGCAAAACCAACTCGTCTCTTTGTTCCTTAACCATCTTTTGGTATTCGTTAAGCTGCAATTTTGTTGTAGTCGTCATGTTTCTCTTTCATTACGGAATTGTTGATCTTTTCTTTATTTTGAACATCTTCGACGATATTCACGAGAGAGTCGATCTTTCTCTCTCTTATCTCCATCTCGTAAATAAAATACTCGCTGACCTCTTCATACTTGGCTTTGTTAAAAATATTTTTAGAAATGGTTTGAACATCAAGAAAACCTGCAATAGCCACATGAATCAAAAGATAAAAAAATAGCGTTATTATCGCCGTGTAAAAAAGTATATATTCGGGTTCGTTAAAATTGATTATAGAAAAAACCAATCCTATAAAAAAACCGCAAATAGTAAAAAAATATATAAAATTTTCTACCCTCAAATATATTCCTTTTAAAATTGTTCGAACAATCTTTTGAAAAAACCGCCAAAACCGCCGTCTTTATCGTTATCAAGCACTTTATGTTCCAATTCTAGTATCATTTTTTTAACAATCCTCTTAAATTCTGCCGTAGTTATCGAATTTGGATACTCTTTTACGAAAACCGTTCTGTTTCTAATGGTTTTTGATATATTTTTATCGTTTTTTAAGCTTCCTATTAAGCTTAGTTGAAAATCTTTGCCGATATTCGACGCGGCGACTTTATTTATTTTATCAAAAATAAGCTTTGCTTCATTTTCGTTTTTAACCATATTTAAAAGCATATAAACCCGAGATTTGAATTTGCTTGTGATTTTTATGGTAGCGTAAGCGTCCGTTATGGCTGCGGGATCGGGTACTGTAACGACTATGACTTCGTCGGCTGCGTTTAAAAAGAGTCTTGTATGCTCTCCTATGCCCGCACCCGTATCTATGATGATATAATCAAGATCGTCAAGAGTTGTGGTCTCTTCAAAGAATCTTTCGTATATAAATTGGTCTCCGTATTTGAGTATCTCATCCCCGCTTTCACCCGGTATTAAGATAAGATTTTTTTTGACGGGGACGATAATCTCTTCAAGAGAACACTCTCCTTTTAGGACATCAAGTATATTTTTATCGCATTGGACTTTAAGTAGCACATCAAGATTTGCCAAGCCTATATCGGCATCAAAAAGAGCCACCTTGTATCCGAAATCCGATAATAAATAGCCTATATTTACGCTAATAGTGCTTTTGCCTACTCCGCCTTTTCCGCTAGTAACGGCTATGAATTTTGTTTTTGAAGAGCGACGTTTGTCGGACTTGACTATCTGCTTTAGTTTATCTGCTTGGCTTTGCATCTTTATCCTTTACAAATCCGTCAAGTATGCAATCCACGAGAAACTCGCTACTAGCGCACATGATATCGTCCGGCACCTCTTGTCCTATCGAAAAATAACTAAGCGGTTTATTTACCTCTTTAACTAGTGAAAAAACATTTCCGAAATTTTTTGTTTCGTCAAATTTGGTAAATATCAGAGTGTCTATATTTAGATATTCAAAATTTTTGTATATCTCTCTTAAATCCTCTAGTTTTGTGCCTGAGGATAAGACAAGGTTGACATCTATATCGACCCCCGCTTTTTTTACGAACTCTTCTATTTTCAAAAGTTTTTTTTCATCATATTGAGAACTGCCTATGGTGTCTATGAGGATAGTGTCACAGTATGATAAAGATCTGATTGACCTTTCAAAATCTTTTATATCGATGACATCTTCTATAGGAAGTCTCATCATCTTGGCATATTGAAAAAGTTGCTCAACCGCACCGATTCTATATGTATCCATAGTGATGATACCCACTTTTTCCCTTTTTGGTTTTATGTATGAGTATCTTGCGGCGAGTTTTGCCAAAGTCGTAGTCTTTCCTACTCCCGTAGGTCCTACAAACATCATAACTCTTTTTTTACCTTTTTGTATCTCCTCTTCAACTCTTATAGGTATCATTTTTCTAAGCAAGACTTGAAAATATCTTTTTACGGTTTTACTGTTTTTTCTCATATTGTAAGGCATATGCTCCAAAGTAAGCTCCATTATGGAGTTGAGGTCGTTTATATCCATACCGCTTAGTTTGGCTTTTTTATAAATCTCTGAAAATTCCGACGGTATGGTAAGATTTGACCTTTGAGGAGCCTTCTCTTCCCAAAACATCTCTTGTATAAGTTTTACTTTGTCCGAGAGTTTGTATATCTCGTCTTTTATCTCTTTTATCTCTCGCATATCTTCTGTGGTGGGGTTGGCGGGTGCGGGCTTGTCGTTTTGGTCATACCGTTTTGTCGCTATCTCTTCGATTTGCGATATCTGTTTGGCGGCTTTTGATAGGTTTAAGAGTATATCTTTATCCTCTTTTTTACTTTTTTTAGGCTTTTTTTCTATCTCCTTTTCATCAACCGCTACAACAACCTCATAAAGAGCGCTTTGGTTGAAACTCTTTTTTCTTATCTCTTTAGTGCTGACAACGAGTGCGTTTTCTCCACATTGCGTTTGCGCTTTTTTTAGAGCGATTGACGGAGTTTCACCCGTGAAAGATAGAAGTTTCATAAGCTCCCTTAATGTTTTTTTTGTAGTATTTTAAGATAAAACCTTTTCTTAAATCCAAGCTCATACTCGGCAACACCACCGAAACTCTTTCATGCCACTTTTTGTGAGGTATTTGCAAAAAAGGTTTCATTAATGTTATTTTATCATAAAATATTATATCCAAATCTAAAGTTCTGGGAGAATTTTTAAAACATCTTCTTCTTTTGAACAATTTTTCCGTTTTTTGCATAAATTTTAACAAAGAAACGGGAGTCAAATCGGTTTTTATCAAAATAACCGCATTGTAAAAGTCGTCTTGATTTAGATAACCAAACGGAGGATTTTTCAATATCAAAGAGGTTTGCAACACATCCACTCTTTTATCTTTTTGCAAATAGTAAAAGAGTTTTTGAAATCGTCTTAGATTGTCTCCTATATTTCCGCCGATGCCGACTAATGCGTAGTGCTTTTTTAAGGAGGCTCTTTTTCGCTTGTAGGGGTACTTGTCTATCTTAAAAAATTTCATCTACAATATTTCGACGCCTTGCTCGGTTACTACGACCATATCCTCTATCCTTACGCCAAACTCCCCCGGTAGATAAATACCGGGTTCTACCGTAAAGACCATCCCCTCTTTTAAAATAGTTTCGTCCCTTTTTGAGATGACGGGCAGTTCGTGTATATCAAGACCGACTCCGTGTCCCGTGGAGTGTATGAAATATTTTCCGTAGCCGGCTTTTTCTATCACGCTTCTAGCCACCTTATCCACTTCACAAGCCTTTACTCCCGCTTTTGCAAACTTGATAGCTTCTTCTTGGGCTTTTAGGACGATATCGTATATCTTTTGGCGCTTTTTGTCTTTAAAAAGTTTATACTTTCCAAAATCCGACTCTTTATCGCTTTGTATCTCTAAAACCCTCGTTCTGTCGCTACAATATCTTTTATATTTGACCCCCGCGTCAAATAAGACCAAAGAGCCTATTTTTACGCATTTATCGGTCGGTAAAGAGTGAGGTTTTGCGGCATTTTCGTCTATAGCTACGATGGGGCTAAAGCTACACTCCGCCTCTCCTTGACGACACAAAATCTCTTGGGCTTTAAAAAAGAGTCTCTTTTCGTTTAAGCCTATATTTTGTCGTAAAAATTTAGCAAACCTTTCAAAACCCTCCGCACCGTCCGATACGGCTTGTTTTATATTTTTTATCTCTTCTTTGCTTTTTATGATTCTCTTTTTTTGAGAAAATCTTTGTTTGGGCATAAAGTAGCAAGAGGTTTTGGAGTCAATCTTTTTAAACTCCTCCGCGCTCCAGTTTAGCGGGTCGTATATAACTTTTTTTATCTTATTTTTTCTCAAAAGGGTTGCGGCGCTTTTGTAGATATCAAATCCCCCGTCAATTACTTCGGTATCTTTTGTATACTCTTTGGCTTCGGTTATATATCTGCCGTCGGTTATAAAAAACGATTCGCTACCAAGTTTAAGAAATATAGCGTTATCGCACGAAAAGCCGCATTCGTAAAATACGGCATTTTCGTCTTTTAAGATATAATTCATCTAAGATTTAGTTTTGTTGTGCTTGCTTTTGTTGCTCTTTTAGAGCTTGTATCTCGTTAAATATTTGAAGCATTCCTATCATAGCAAGATGGTATCCAAAAGGTCCGAAACCGCTTATCTGTCCGTTGCAAACCGGTGCTGTTACACTTTTGTGTCTAAATTCCTCTCTTCTATATATATTACTAACATGAACCTCTATAGTAGGTATTTGTACTGCGGCTATCGCATCTCTTATAGCTATAGAAGTATGAGAATATGCTGCCGGATTGATGATGATACCGTCGGCGTCTCCCAAACACTCTTGTATCTTATCGACGATTTCGCCCTCTAAATTTGATTGAAAAAACTCAATATCTAACTTGTTTTGCTCTGCTACTGCTTTCATTTGAGCATTTATCTCCTCAAGCTTCATGGGTCCGTAGATGTTTTGCTCTCTGATTCCGAGCATATTTAGATTTGGTCCGTGTATTACGACTATTTTCATGTTATACCTTTATATAAAATTTTGAGTGATTATATAAAAAGTATGCTTATAAGGGGATAATATCAAAAGCGGGGAGTTGCCCCCGCTCATTAAAGCGCTTCGGCGTCTTCCTCTCCCGTTCTTATTCTAATGGTTTTTTCGATATTGCTTATAAATATCTTTCCGTCTCCGATTTTGCCCGTTTTTGCTTTTTTGATGATGATATCCACCGCTTTTTGCAAGAACGGCTCGGTTACAACTATCTCTATCTTTATCTTAGGTAAAAAGTCGACCACATACTCCATGCCTCTATATAGTTCGCTATGACCTTGTTGCCGTCCGTAACCTTTTACTTCGCTAACCGTCATACCCTCTATCTCGGCTTCAACCAAAGCCTCTTTCACTTCGTCAAGTTTAAAAGGCTTTATGATAGCTTCTATCTTCTTCATTGTCATGTTTTACTCCTATAAGTTAAAGGCTTCTTCGCCGTGAGTTTTTTCATCAAGCCCTATAAGCTCGGTCTCATCGTCAACCCTACCGCCGCCGGTTAGTAGTGATGAGATGTAAAAAACTACCGCACTCATTATACCACTATAAACAACCGTTAGCAAGATGGCTTCAAACTGGCTTATGAGTTGAGATGCCAAAGAGTAATTTTTCGGCATAGCGTAATCGGCTATAAATATCGCCGTGGCGATAGAGCCCCAAATACCCACAAAACCGTGCACCCAAAAAGCGTCAAGCGCATCGTCAATCTTAAAGAGTTTTTTCACTTTTGCAACTCCGAGAAGTCCTAAGACTCCACCGATAAATCCTATGATGATAGCTCCGCCTACTCCGGCGCTTCCACTTGCCGGCGTGATGGCTACTAGTCCCGAGACCGCACCGGAAGCGGCGCCTACGATGGTGGGTTTTTTATAGACAATATATTCTGCCGTCATCCAGCCAAGTACTCCAAGAGCCGCCGCAACATTTGTGACTATAAAAGCGTTTGCGGCAACTCCGTCTGCGGCTAGTTCACTGCCTGCATTGAAACCAAACCACCCAAACCATAAAAGTGCGGATCCTAAGGCTACGAAGATGGGAGATATAGGCTTTATAGCTTCTCTTCCGTAGCTTCTTCTTTTGCCGAGCATCATAGCTACGACAAGACCGGCGATACCTGCATTGATATGCACGACCGTTCCGCCGGCAAAATCCATCTCTCCAAAGTTTAAAGTCTCTCCACCGCCCCATGCCCAGTGAGCTATGGGAGCGTAAACTACGATAGTCCAGATGAATGAAAATATCAAATATGTCGAAAATTTAACCCTCTCTATCATCGCACCTCCTGCTATGGCTATGGTGATAGCCGCGAAAGTGCCTTGAAAAGCTACAAACAGCAACTCCGGTATGGAGCCTTTTACGGTATCAGGCGTTATGCCACTTAACATTATCTTGCCTATGCCTATAAAATCTCCTTTTCCAAAGGCGATTCCGTATCCTATAACTATCCAAGCAAGCGTCGCTACACTGTAGCCCGCCATGCTCATCCCTATAGTGTTTAGTACATTTTTCTTTCTTGTAAGTCCGCCGTAAAATAGCGCCAATCCCGCAGGCGTCATCATCATAACAAGAGCGGTCGCCACTATCATCCATGCGGTATCCCCTACACTCAATTTTCCATCCGCGGCATTTGCCATAACGGGCAAAAGTATAAACGGTGCGAAAATCAGCTTTATCTTTTTCATAAAATCTCTCCCTTTATATTGATAGCAAAATTTTAGCATAAGAGTTGATAAAAATAGTACAGTTTAGTGATTAAAAATTAAGCAATCAAAATATATTTGGTATTATCTTGCAAAAGTAGAGTTTTGTTATAATAGTTTTATTAAATTTTGATATAATATGTGACAAGTTTGTTACTCTATAATTAGAAGGTAAAGTTTTGAAGATATTGACCGCGGATTATTTGTTGTGTTGCGATGATGATTTTACCATTATGAAAGATGCGGCTATATGTTTTGACGAGAAGATTATAGAGGTAGGTAAAAAAGATGAAGTTATAAAAAACAATCCTTATGCTATCGTCAAAAATCTTTCTCCAAACTCCATTATTATGCCCGGTTTGGTAAATACCCATGTCCATCTTGAATATTCGGCAAATCAAACGACTCTGGTATACGGTGATTTTATAAAATGGTTGCAAAGCGTTATAAAAAATAGAGAATTTTTACAAAGAAGTTGCGATAAAAAGTGCTATAACGACGCCGTAGAGCAAATGTTGCAAAGCGGTGTTACGACATTTGGAGCTATTAGTAGTTTTGGCGGAGATTTGGAAATATGTTATGAAACTCCGCTAAAAGTAGTGTATTTCAACGAAATATTGGGCTCCAATCCAGATTTTGCCGATGATATATATAAAGATTTTGAAAAAAGATTGCAACAAAGTTTTGATATGGCAAATGATACTTTGAAGCCCGCTGTTTCCATCCACTCTCCATACTCTACACATCCTATGATTGCGAAATACGCTATTGATTTAGCTAAAGAGAATGATTTAAATATTGCTACACATTTTATGGAGAGCAAAGCCGAAAGAGAATGGCTGGATAAAGGTAGCGGTGATTTTTATAATTTTATGAAAAATTTTAATCACAATCCCAAGCCGATGACAAATGCGATGAGTTTTTTAAAAATGTTTGAAGGTTTAAATACGGTATTTGTTCATGGAAATATGTGTAACGAGGAAGAGTTGGAATTTATATCGAAAAACGGTTCTTTATCAAGTTGCGTCGTATCGAATAGATTGTTAAACAATCCTGTTTTGGATATAAAAAAAGCCGAAAACAAAGATGTAAAAATAACAATCGGCACGGACGGACTTAGTTCAAATAATAGTTTAAATATTTGGAATGAGATGAGAGCCTTTTTGTTTTCACATAATGAAGCGAATGTTATAGAGTTGTCTAAAAATTTGATAAAATACGCTACGATAAACGGTGCAAAAGCGTTGGGAATTTTTGACGGAGGGGAGTTAAAAAAAGAAAAAAATGCCGATATAGTTTCTATAGTACTGCCAAATAGTATAACTGATATAGAGCAGTTGCCTTTAGAGTTGATTTTGCATACTAAAGAGATTAAAAGCGGATATATAAACGGAGAAAGATATGTTTAGAGCTATTTTTGATTTTATTACGGGGTTTTTGGATTTTATAAAGAAGTATTTTTTTATTTTGCTTTTTATGGCTTTGGCTATAGGCTATTTTCTAAGATCGGATAAAGAGGAATTAAGTAAACCCAATCTAATGAGGATAGATATAGTCGGTCCCATAGTGAGTAGCTCTGATTTTTTAAAACGGATAAAAGAGGCTGAAGATAGCAATATAAAAGGCGTACTGGTTTATATAGACTCTCCCGGAGGGCTTGTAGCGCCTTCGGTTGAGATGAGTTTGGCTATAAAAAGGCTACATCAAAAAAAACCGGTCGTCGTGTATGCCGCGGGTGTTATGGCTAGCGGAAGTTACTATGCCGGTATTTGGGCGGACAAAATCATAGCGAACCCCGGTGCTATCGTAGGGTCTATCGGCGTTATATATGACGGTTTCGACCTTGAAGGGCTTGCAAGTAAACTCGGTGTAAAAGAGCAGGTTTTGAAAGCCGGTAAATACAAAGAGGCGGGAACATTTACGAGGGCATGGACTGAAGACGAAAAAGCCGAATTAAATCAAGTGTTGCAAGATACGTATAACCGCTTTGTGTTTGACGTAGCCAAGGCAAGAGGCTTAAAGATAGAAGATAAGGATAAATTTGCGGACGCTCATATATTTTCGGCTTCTAGAGCAAAGATGGTTGGGCTTGTTGACGGCATCGGCTCTATTTACGACGCTAAACAGGCAATTATTCAAGATAGTGCGGTCGTAGTGCCCAAATGGAAAGAAAAAGATAAGTATGAGAAATATTTAGATAAATTTCTTGACGGAGTATTTTCAAAAATAAGCGTTTATGTCTCGGGATTAAAAAGTAGTCTATAGACTACTTTTTTTGACTGCTTTCGCTTCTATTTTGACATTTTTCGATATAAGCTCAAACATATCTTCTTCTTCAATATCTTCAAGGTCTATAATCTTGCCGTTTTTTACGATTTGAGCAAAACCCTTTTTTATCTTTTTTGAAGGGTTGTTTATCTCCAGCGATGAAACGGCTAAAGACAATATCTGCTCTTTTCTTTGTAGTATATAGGAAGCTTTTTGAAACAAAAGCTCTTTTGCGTCGTTTAACTCTCTTTGTTTTTTTTCCAATATTAAAGAAAGAGATTCTTTTAATCTCTCTTCGATAGAGTGAATCTCTTTTTTAAAAAACGATATCTTAGTCGCTATCGAATTTTGTTTAAATAAATCGTATAAGTATTTTATTTTTTCATATTTTGATACGAGTATTCTTTTGATGGATTTTTCCATCGAGTCTATTAAATTGTCTATATAGATAAGGTATTCGTTTTTATCGGGAAGTATCATCTCAAAAGCCGCAGACGGAGTCGGTGCTCTCAAATCGGCGGTAAAGTCGCTTATCATAAAATCTATCTCATGTCCTACGGCGGAAACTACGGGGGTTTTTGCTTTGTAAATAGCGTCGGCTACTATCTCTTCGTTGAAAGCCCAAAGGTCTTCCAAACTTCCTCCGCCTCTACCTACGACGATAACATCGACATTTAAAGTGTCGGCAAAAGCGATATTTTTAGCTATATCTTCTGCCGCATTTTCGCCTTGAACCAAAGTGTCTATGAGTATTATCTTTAAAAGCGGCCATCTTTTTTGTGCCACTCTTAGCATATCTTGCAAAGCCGCACCGGTTTTTGATGTGATGATAGCTACGGCTTTTGGAAATTTTGCAACGGGTTTTTTTAGCTCATCGTTAAAATATCCTTTTGAGGATAACTTCTTTTTGAGTTGCTCGAACGCCAAAGCCAAAGCTCCGCTTCCCGAAGGCTCTAAAGAGGTGCAGTTTATCTGATAGCTTCCTCTTGGCGTATAGACCGATATAGAGCCGTATACGATTATCTTCATGCCCTCTTCGAGTCTAAATTTCAGCTTTTGGTTATTGCCTTTAAACATTACGCAAGATATGGAAGAAGATGCGTCTTTTAGTGTAAAATAGAGGTGTCCCGAGCCGTGATAAGTTACTCTTGAGACTTCTCCCTCAACGGCAACGGATAAAAATGTAGTTTCCAGTAAGGATTTTATCCTATTGTTGAGAGTCGATACGCTTATAGCCGGTATCATATCTTTTTTGCTATGATAAGAGTGGATACATCCATAGAGAAACTTTTAGTATATACTATGTCAAAACCCGCTGTTTTCAACTCTTCATGCATACCTTTTATGGTGACGAAATTTTCTATGGAGTTTGGTAGATATTTGTAAGCTTCTAAGTTTTTAGATATCGCTCCTCCAACATACGGCAAGATTTTATGCATATAGATATCTCTTATCTTTTTTAAAATATTTTTATTTTCATCTTTCATAAATTCAAGTATCACCACTAATCCGTCTTTTTTTAAGACCCTATTAAACTCATGCAAAGCCTCTTGTCTTTGGACTACATTTCGTATACCGTAAGTGATGCTTATAAAATCCGCACAAGAGTCTTGCAAAGGGATTTCTGTCGCTTTTGCTATATGATAAGTGTAGTTTGGAAATTTCTTTTTAGCTACTTCGACCATGCCTTCGGAGGGGTCGACGCCTATAAGTTCTTTTACGGTTATATCGCTTTTTTTTGCCTGTTTATCCCAAAAACCCATCATATCGCCCGTACCGCAGGCGACATCGACTATCTTTTCTATCTTTTTTTTGCCGTAAATCTCATAAGAGAGATCACACGCCTTTTTTCTCCACTGAATATCTACGCCCATAGTCATAACTCTGTTGGCGGTATCGTAGGTGGAGGCTATATCGTCAAACATAGAGACTATTTTTTTCTGTTTATCCAAAGCTTATCCCTGAGGTTATATTTTTTTTGATTTTAACAAAAAAGAGTTTAAAAAGTGATGATTTGATCTTTTAGTCTCTTTTTAGGAGGCAATTTAGCAAGAGGTAAAAGATAAAAATCTAAATTATCTGCAAAATTTTGAATATCAAATATCGCTTTATCGGTGTTTTTCGGCTCTTTTAACGCCTCTTTTAAGACGGTTTGCAATTTATCGTAGATATTTGAAGGTATATACTTTTTGAAGACTTTTATGGTGGATTTTGTCTTTTTTAGAGCCGTTTTAAGCTTTGAAAGAGAGTTTTTTTCGGAGGTATTTCGGTAAAGTAAAAAAGACTTTTTTATATCTTGCAGATTTATATAGAGTTTTATATAAAGAAGCGAAGCGATGTTTAGATTTTTTGATTTTAGTTTTTTCTTTAAAGCTTTTTTGTTGTTTTTAAGTTTTGATATATCGTTATCTTCATACTTTTTAAGAGCAAGGTCGGCATTTGAGTAGTCTCTCTCATCGCTGACATCCTTTATGATAAATCTTTTTAAAATTTTCGGAGGTTTATAAGATAACAGCTCTTTTTTGTTTTTAAACTCTATCTCTAAAAATGCTAATCCTTTAAATCTTTTTTTAAATATATCAAGCTCATACTTTTTATCTTTGAGAAAAAATACATATCTATCTTTTTTGATAGGATAGCCGATGCGTTTTTTGGAGAGTTTTTTATATCTTTTTTTCGATATCTCTTTTTCATACTCCTCTTTTATCCTGCCTCTGCCCTTTTTGACGGTCAAAATATATCGTTTATTGAGCTTTCTTATCCTTTTTATGCTGTTTTTGCCGTATTTTATGTAGATTTGTTCTATATGATTTTTTTTGCGGTTTATATTTTTTAAAAATTTTAAGGCTTTCGCTCTTTTGATGAGATATTTGTTTTCTATTTCGTAATGTTTCATTTTATATGTACTTTTTCATAGCCGCCCTAGCGTCTCTATCGGCTTGTTTTCTTTTTAAGGTTTCTCTTTTGTCGTGGAGCTTTTTACCTTTTGCCAAACCTATTTGAACTTTGATGAGATTTTTGTTGTTTATATATATGCTAAGAGGCACGAGAGTAAGCCCGTCTTTTGTTATCTTTCCAAGGAGTCTATCTATCTCTTTTCTATGCAATAGCAATTTTCTGGCTCGTCTTTCATCGGGTCTGTAGTGGGGGTTTGCGGTATCTAAGTGTGATATGTGGGCATTTAAAAGAAAAGCCTCTCCTTTTATAATCTTAACATAACTCTCTTTTAGATTGACTCTTCCCTGTCTTATGGCTTTTACCTCGCTACCTTTTAGGGATATGCCCGCTTCAAATTTTTCAAGTATTTCATAATCGTGAAAAGCTTTTTTATTTCTTGCTACAACTCTATACACTATGAAATCCTTTTAAAAAATGTACTTCCGCTTCCGCTAAAAAAATAGTTTTCCTTTTGATACTCCCTAAGTTTGGGATATATCTTCAAAGCCGCGCTATAAAGGTCATTTAGCTCATAAATGTCAAAATTTTTCAATATATCTTCGCTACTCATCTTTTGAAGTTTTTTGCCAAGCAAGCGGTTATCTTTCGTAATTTTATCATAATTTCGGTTTAAAATCTCTCTATACTTTTTATACACAAGAGGAGTTTCGCACTTAATAGGAGGCGTTAGGGTCTTTATATCCAATGCCGATTCGTCAAATCTTTTGACTTTTTCGCCGATACCTAGGACTTCGGCACTTTCAAAATCGTGAAGAAAAAATGCGATATCCGCTCCGAGTGTTTTTGATAAGTTTACCATATCGTTTGTGCTAAGTTTGAGAGATAAAGTTTGGTTTATAAGCTTTAAAAAAGCGGCGGCGTTGGAGCTACCTCCCCCTAGTCCCGCAAATTCGGGTATATTTTTTTTTACGCATACTTTATGGTGGGTAAAAAAGTCTATCAAGTCTTCTCTTAACTCATCTATTTCAAGCAATTTTTCATAGATTTTATATATAATATTTTGTTTTGTTTCGCAAGAGAAGCTACCCTCTATCACAAAGTTCTTATCGCTTTTATCTTTTTTTTCAAAAGTTAAAGTGTCATATAGGTTTTTAACAAGCATAAATCTTGAGTTGATGAGGTGATAATTCTCTTTTGTGCCGACGATTTTTAAAAATATATTGACTTTTGCGTAAGATTTTATTTTCACTCGCTTTTCTCGATGGATAATTTTTTCAATAGCTCAATATCGCTATCTTGGTTATCGTTTTTGCTAGCCTCTATGTTTGCGTCTATGACCGCTTCTCTTAGTTCGCTTCTAATAACGGCTACATTTTTAGGGGCTTCAAAGCCGAGTTTGACTTTGTCTTTAGAGATTGAGATGATTTTTATCTCTATGTCGTCGCCTATGTGTACGCTTTCTCCTACTTTTCTTGATAGAACTAACATATATCCAGCCTTATGTTGTTTATTAGGTAGCTAACGGTTTGGTCTTCTATTTTGATGATACTAAGATACTCATTGTTGAGTATATGATATTCTCCGTTAAAACTCATCTCAAAATCCTCTTTTCGTAATTTTTTTCCGAGCGAAATGTCGGATATATCTTTTAAGTAGCGATTGCTTTTTGTTTTTAAGTATGAAACGGGGTTTAAAAACTTTTCATTTTCATATACGAAGTCGCCTTCTTTTTTTCTCTCAAGGTAGTTTAGCGAACCTACGGTACCCAAACTTTCGGATATGATTTGCGCTATACTTCTTATGTATGCCCCTTCGCTTACCGTAATATCAAATGTTATATACGGATGTTCATAACTTATAAGTTTAAGTTCGTAAATGGTGCTTTTTATCTTTTTTAGTTCAAACTCTTTGCCTTCTCTTGCCAACTCGTAAGCTTTTTTGCCCTCTATCTTTTTGGCGGAATATTTCGGCGGAAAGTACTCTATCTCTCCTATCATATCTTGAAATATCTTTTTTATAGTCTCTTCTTCGGTAGGCTTGATTTCATAAATCTTTTCTATCTTTTCGGTATCTAGCGTAGGGCTTTTTGCCCCAAGATGTAAAGTGGCGATATATCTTTTTGGACTTTTTTTAAAAAATCTAAAGAGTTTTGTGTATTGATTGAAAGCCACTATCAAACAACCCGATGCAAAAGGGTCAAGCGTACCTGAATATCCCGCTTTTTTTACTCCGTATCTCTTTTTTATTTTTCTTAGATAGCTATTGGAGCTGATACCTGTTGGTTTGTTTGCCACAAATACTCTATTCATATCTTCTCTACGAATGAGGCGAGAATATCTCTTTTTGTGCCTCCGAAATTTATATGGAGTTTAAATTCTCTTTTGATTTTATTTACCTCCAAAACTCTTCCCATACCGAAAATCTTATGTTTAACAAGGTCGCCTTTTCTAAAGGATGTCGTTT
Organism: Campylobacterota bacterium; assembly: GCA_013153915.1. Taxonomy (GTDB): domain Bacteria; phylum Campylobacterota; class Campylobacteria; order Campylobacterales; family JALSKU01; genus JALSKU01. The sequence continues at coordinate 7,711 of JAADDL010000153.1, read as the reverse complement.
TTTCAAGACTTAAGCTACCCTTGCAGATACCGCACTCCGTCAAAAATCTACTTTTCCCCAAAGTCGCTCTTCTACCTTTGTAAAATCTGCTTGACGAACAGCTAAGAGTCAACTCCTCTTTCGCCCTAGTCATAGCCACATATCCGAGTCGTCTCTCCTCTTCTATATCGCTACCTTCTCCCGTGATAGGGAAAAATCCCTCTTCAAGCCCGATGACAAAAAGATGGTCAAACTCCAAACCTTTACTTGCATGAATACTCATGATGGATATGCTTTCGTTATCTATTTGGTCTTGGTCGCTTTGGAGTGTTATATCGTTTAAAAAATCATCAATACTGGCATTTGGGTTGGAGACGACAAAATCCCTAAAAAGTCCGTAAAATTCATCGATGTTGGCTACCTTGTCGATAGAGTCGGGCAGATTATAATAGTACTCTTTTATGTGAAATGTCTCTTCGAGTTTATCTATAAATTCGTATGTAGAGTTTTGAACGCTTTTTGATAATCTTTTCAAATCTTTGATAAATTTTTTCATCTCCTCTAAACTTTTTTTACTTTTTATTATAGATTGCATATTGTCAAGATTGCTGGAGAGAAAACCATGGATAGATTGTTTATTGTCGTAAGCGGCTTTGGCTACTTTATCGATAGTTACTTTTCCTATACCCCTTTTGGGTCTATTTATTATCCTCTTAAATGAGAAATCATCATTTGGATTTGCTATGACTCTTAGATAGCTTATAAGGTCTTTTATCTCCGCTCGCTCGTAAAATTTAACCCCTCCTACCATTTTATAGGGTATGGAGTTTCGATTTAGCCCCTCTTCGATAGAACGACTAAGTGCGTTGATTCTATAAAGTATGGCGATTTCATTTGGACTCACCCCTTTGTCTATCAGTTTTTTTACTCTATTTGAGATGATATTGGCTTCGGTTGTTTCGTTTTCGGAGTCGATAAGTTCCACCTCTTTTCCGTCACCCTTGGTGCTTTCAAGTTTTTTTCCGAGTCTTCCTCTGTTGTGTTCTATCAAATCGTTTGCAACTTTGAGTATCTGTTTTGTGGAGCGGTAATTTTTTTCAAGCTTTATTATTTTGGTATTTTCAAATTTATCGGCAAATTCAAGTATATTTTTGATGTTCGCACCTCTCCATCCGTATATGCTTTGGTCGTCGTCTCCGACGACACAGATGTTATTGTGCGTGGAGCAGAGTTTTTTGACTATTTTGTATTGTAGTTCGTTTGTATCTTGATACTCATCTATCATGATATATTTGTATCTTTGACTGGTTTGTTCGCAAAGTTCGGGGTTTTCGTCAAGTATCTTATAGGTCAAAGATAACAAATCGTCAAAGTCAACAAGGTTATTTTTTGCGAGGTACTCTTCATAGCTTTTGTATAAAGAGGCTATTATCTTATAGTTTGGCTGGATAGCTTTTTCTATTGCGGTTTTGGGAGATATGAGAGAGTTTTTGTATTTTGATATTTCACTTGCTACCAAGGAGACGGGAAGCTCTGTTCCTAAATTTTTGATGATTCTTTTCTTGTCGTCTCCATCTATGACGACGAAATTGTTTTTTCTGTCTATTTTATCTATATGAAATTTTAAAAAAAGTAGTCCGAATTTATGAAAAGTGCAAAGCAAAGGCGGATATGAGATGTTGCCTATCATCTTTAAAGCTCTTTCTCTCATTTCGTTTGCCGCTTTATTTGTAAATGTTAGAGTTAGAGTGTTTGCGGGGTCTATCCCGATAGATAGTAAAAATGCCAGTCTTGAAGTAATGGTTTTTGTTTTTCCGCTTCCTGCTCCGGCCAATATCAAGATGGGTCCGTCTATGGTTTTAGCTGCTTTTTTTTGCTCTTCATTAAGTTCTTCTAAAAATTTTTCCATTACGTTTCTTTTTTAAATTGTTAAATTTATATATTATATCAAAAATTTTGCCTATTTTTATCTTAAAGCATAAAAAGCCGACAAAAAATTAACAAAATGTTTTAAAATATAACTTTTTATTATTTGAGTATTGAAAAAATTATTTATTTTAGTTATAATCATAATCATTTTACCAAAAATATGGAAAAAAGGACAATATAATGTTAAAAGATTTTTCAAAGATCCAAACATTTTTAACGGTCGTTAGAGAGAAAAGTTTTTCGAAAGCATCTAAAAAATTGGGTATTTCTCAACCAGCCGTTACTCAGCAGATAAAACTCCTTGAAGATTATGTTGAAACCAAGATAGTAGACAGAAAGAAAAACGGTATAAGACTCACAAAAGAGGGTGAAGAGATATATGCCGTGATGTTAAAGCTTGAAAAGTGTATATTTAATGTTGAAAAAGATATATTAAAGGTTATCAACAAACAGCTAACTTTTATGATAGGCGCCTCTTTTACCGTAGGCAACTATATACTTCCCGATTATCTTGATAAGATAAAAGATAAGATAAAAAATGATGTTATGATAAGGATAGATTTATCTAAAAATATCTTAGAGATGTTAAACGATAAAAAGATAGATATAGCCGTCGTAGAAGCGCCCTCTTTTCAAGATAATATGCTTTATCGAGAGTGGCTTGAGGATGAGTTGGTACTTTTTAGTAATTCTCCTCTTCCAAAATATGTCAAAAAAGACGATTTGTATAAATTTAACTGGATTTGTAGAGAGGAGGAGTCTCACACGAGACAAATTATAACCGAAATTTTTGATGAAATGGGGATTGATTGTAAATCTTTTGAATTAAGAAGCATAGTCTCAAGTTCTACGGCATTAAAAAGAGCTATCAAAAAAGCTCCAAAAGACGGTAAACCTACGGTTTCTATCATATCCTCTCATGTTATTGCCGATGAAGTTGAAAGCGGTATTTTGTATAGCGCTAGGATTAGAGGATTTAAACTAAAAAGACATCTTTATATAGTATATCTCAAAGAGAGACGACACGATGTCGGCATAGACAGCATGATAGATTTTTTGATGAATGTTAAAAAGATATAATTTTCAGGAACCTATCTTTTTCTCTTTTTTAAAAGTTTTTTATTGTTAGGGTTGGATAAAAATATATCCATGGATTTTTCTATTCCTTGTTTTTCGTTTTTTTCCTCTTTTTTCTCCTCCTCTTTTTCGGGCGGGGTTGATAGATTGATAAATATCGGCGTATTTTCTATGATGATTTGTAAGATAGCGTACAACGGTACCGAGACAAAGCTACCTATATTTTCTCTTCCGAAACCGGCTTCAAAACTTAATATGTTATTTTCTATCCTCGCACTATCGTATGTATAACCCGCAAGGGTAAATAGGGTAATGGGCTTAAAATCTTTTGTGATGTGTTCGGGCAAGACAGGCTCAAAAGATATATTTGATAAAGAGGTTAAGACCGAAAATTCAATATTTTCGTCAAACAAAAAAGCTATAATCTCCTCGCAATGCGACTGCATCATCTCTCTAAAATCATTTTTGCTTACTATATCATAAAGCATATTCTCTCCTAATCTTTTTAAACTCTTCAAGAAGCTTTTTCGTCTCGTTTATACCCAATCTCCAAAACTCTTCATCTTCTATATCAAAACCGAAAGTCTTGACCAATTTTTTAGGACTTTTGCTTCCTCCGCTTGATAAAAATCTTATATATTTCTCTTTGAAGTCTTTGGAGCCTTGCTTATAAAGAGCGTATATCGCCAACACGAGAAGCTGTCCGTAGCTATAAGCGTAACAGTAAAAAGGGGTATGTATAAAGTGCGGTATATAGCTCCACCATATCTCATATCCTTTGCTAAATCTCATATCCTTCGGAAACATTTTTTGATTTTCTTCCATCCAAATCTCGCTAAAATCCTCCGCTTTCAATTCGTTTTGCTTTGCGTGAACTCTTCTTTCAAATAGAGTAAATATGATTTGTCTAAACAAAGTGGCAAATATATCCTCAAGTTTTCCTCCGTATATCGGAAGTAGTTTGTCGGGCGGGGTTGTCTGCTTGATATGGTCAAAAAGCAACATTTCGGCAAATACCGATGCGGTTTCAGCCGTAGTTAGCGGGGTGTCGCTATTTAGATAACCGACATCTCTTGATAGATACTGATGTATAGCGTGACCTAATTCATGAGCTATGGTAAATATATCTCTTCTTTGCCCCGTATAGTTAAGCATTACATACGGATGTGTGTCGGTTGAAGCCGGATGGGAAAAGGCTCCTCCTCTTTTTTTATCTTTGGGGTACACATCGCACCAACCCTCATCAAAAGCTTTTTTGGCTATTTTGTAAAATCTTTCGTCAAAAGATTTAAAAGCTTCCAAGACTATCTTTTTGGCTTCGCTAAACTCGATAGTTTCGCTGTCTTGTTCGTAAGGAGCGTATCTGTCGTAGTCGTATAATCTTTTGTAGCCGAGTATCTCTTTTTTTATTTCGTAGTACTCTTTTGAGATATCAAAGTTTTCGGTAGTCGTATTTATAAGAGCGTCAACGCTTTTTTGGGTGATTTTATTGTCTATATGCCTAGGCTCTTCTACCGATTTGTATCTTCTTATATCGCACTCGATTTTGAGGTCGGTTTTTACCATGTTGAAGATATAAGATGTTAGATGTGTATGTTTTTTTAACTCTTTACTAAGCGAACGAGCCGCTTTTTTTCTCACGCTTCTATCGTTTGAGTAGAGTTTTGACAGCACCTCTTCTTCGCTAAATCTCTTGCCGTCCATCTTAAATTTCATGCGGCTAAAGTGTTCGTCAAAAAGCCTGCTAAACGCTCTTGAACTTGTCAAGCTCTTTTTTAGAAGTATCTTTTCCTCTTTTTTAGATAGCTGATGTTTTTTCTCTTTTTTTAACGATTGCAGATAAAATCTATACTTTTTTGTGCTTTTTATGATCTTTTTCTGTTTTTTGGGCGCTATTTTGTTAAATTCTAGTTCAAAAAATATCAAACTCTCCTCTATGGATGCAAATCTTTGAGAGTATTTTGCGTAAAAATTACCGTAATCACTATTTTGAGCAAATTTTAAAAAGGCGTATGTTGCCGCTTTTGTTATGGAGTTTAGTATATCTTCGTACTTTTCCAACGCCTTTAAAAACTCTTTTGTCGATATTTTTTTTATCTTATTTTTGTACCTTTTTTGAAATCTTTTGGATTTTTTCTCAACTTTATCGACAAACTTTTCAAGCTCTTCGTCACTTTTAAATAGATCTTTTAAATTCCACTCCGTCATCTTTTATCCTCTTTTATCAATTTTTCTAAAACCGCCATCCTTACGGCAACTCCGTTTTTAACCTGTTCTAATATCACCGATCTTTTATCGCTCATACATTTGTCGTCTATATCGACATTTCTATTGACGGGTCCGGGATGCATCAAAAGCACGTCTTTATCTCTTAGTATCTCTTCGGTGATACAAAAATCTTCGGCATAATCTTTCAAGGAGGCGTATATTTGGTTGGCGTGTCTTTCCGTTTGAGTTCTTAGACTCATAATAATATCGGCGTCTTTTACCCCCTCTTTTAAATCATAGCACTTTTTTAGCTCGGTTTCCGGCATAAAGTGGGGAGGAGCTACCAAAGTGATATCAAATCCGAAAAGTTTTAAAAGCTCAATGTTGCTGTTTGCCACTCTGGAGTTTTTGATATCCCCTACTATTGATATCTTTTTTCTCTTTTTATTCTTTGAGTGTCTTTTGATGGTAAAAAGATCAAGCAACGCTTGAGTGGGGTGAGCATGGCTTCCGTCACCGCCGTTGATGATAGGGCAGTTTACATAGTTGGAGAGTATCTTGGGGACACCGGCGTTTTTATGTCTGACTACGATGGCGTCGGGTCCCATAGCGTCAAGGTTTGCCGCCGTATCAAAAAGCGTCTCTCCTTTGCTGGATGAGCTTTTTGAGACATCTAAACTAACGACGCTTGCGCCGAGTCGTTTCGCCGCCACCTCAAAGCTACTTCTTGTTCTGGTGGAATTTTCAAAAAATATCGTGATGATACTTTTGCCCTTTAGTATATCTCTTGGTTTTTCGTCCAAAAACTCTTCGGCTCTATCAAATAATCGCTCTATCTCTTGCTTAGTAAAATCCTTAGCGTTTATAAGGTGTTTCATGTTCGTTTGCCTACGATTTAATTTTTTATTGTATAATTATACCCACTAACGATAAAATAACAAATAAATCGTATAATATTATAAAAAATATAGGAGGATGAGATGAGAAAACTAACGATAGTATCTATTTTTATAGCGCCGTTGGTATTGATGGCGGAGAGTATTCAATTTGCAGATTCTATTCCGGTAGTAAAAAGCGAACCGGTTTACAAAGTAGTTACCAAAAGAACACCCTATCAAGAGTGTTGGGATGAACAAGTGCCGGTTAGCTCCGCAAACAACAACGACGGAACGCTCGGTGCGTTGATAGGCGGAGTTGCGGGCGGAATACTCGGACATCAAGTCGGAGGAGGTCACGGTAAAGATGTGGCAACGGTTGGCGGAGCCATCATAGGAACATTGGTGGGTAAAAATCTAGCCGACAAAAATAATCCCAACTCAACGGTAACTTACACTACGCAAAGAAAATGTGTCACAAAATACAACGAAACCGAAGAGGAAAAATTTATAGGCTATAAAAATGTAGGAAATTACAAAGGTAAGACTATCATAAAATATAGCGATAAACCTTTGAAAAATATCAGACTCTTCGTCACAATCAACTACTAAAAGCTAGTCAGTTTCGACCGACTAGCGACTGTGTATCTTTATATAGATGTGCAGTATATCTATAGCGGCGGGGGTTATACCGCTTATTTCGCTAGCGGCAAAAAGAGTGGGAGGTTGTATCTCCTTTAGCTTCTCTTTTACTTCATTGCTAAGTCCCGAGATAGAGTCTATATCTAAATCTTTCGGTATTTTGGTATCCAAAAGATCCTTCATCTTATCTATCTGCTCTTTTTGTTTATTGATGTAGTTGTAGTATTTCGCCTCTATGAGTATCTGCTCTTTTATATGCAGAGGCAACTCTTTAAACTCTTCTGCTATCTTATCCAATTTGTCTATGGTGAAGCTTTTTCTTGCGACTATCTTTCTTAGCTCCACTTTGTCGGATATCTTATCTTCGTTTATCGATTTTAAAAAAGCGTTATTCTCTTTTGAAGGTGTCATATACCTTTCTTGGAGTATCTTCAAGCCTTTTTTGAGCCACTCTCTTTTGTGTAGCATCCTTTCGTAACTCTCTTCATCTATCAGTCCAAGCTTATAACCGTATCCCATGAGCCTTATGTCGGCGTTATCCTCTCTTAAAAGTAGTCTATATTCGGCTCTGCTAGTAAACATCCTATAAGGCTCTTTTGTCCCTTTTGTTACAAGGTCGTCTATAAGCACCCCGATATAGGCTTCGTCTCTTCTAAGCACCAAAGGTTCTTTGCCTTCACAGCTAAGTGATGCGTTGATGCCCGCCATCAGCCCTTGTGCCGCCGCTTCTTCGTATCCGGTCGTACCGTTTATCTGTCCTGCCAAGTAAAGACCGTTTATCTTCTTTGTCTCAAGAGAGTGCTTGAGTTCCGTTGGATCTACAAAATCATACTCTATGGCGTAGCCGTATCTAACTATACGGGCGTTTTCAAGCCCTTTTATGGAGTGTATCATCTCTATTTGGGTATCCGTCGGCAAAGAGGTGGTAAGACCGTTTATGTAGTATTCGGTCGCTTCTAAGGTTTGCGGTTCGACAAAAAGGTGGTGTCTCTCTTTGTCTC
>JAADDL010000017.1 GCA_013153915.1 Campylobacterota bacterium | reverse complement strand
TCCACTCTTGCGGGGTCTCTTTGCTCGGGACCTATCACATCCCTATACTCTTTACCGAATATCTTATCCACCTCATACCATTGAGCCGCCTCGTCACCTTGCAGAGGATATGATTTTCTAAGAGGATGTCCTTCCCAATCGTCCGGCATGATGATCCTTTTTAAGTTGTAGTGGTTATTGACTTTCACTCCCATAAGATCAAACATCTCCCTCTCAGCCCAATCGGCACTCTTGAAGATAGTATAAACGCTCTCTATGGCGGATTTTTCTTTTATCCTGCATTTAACCCTGGCTCTTTTTCTTTTAGATATAGATAAGAGTTGGTAAAATATCTCAAACTCTCCGCTTTGAGCCAAATAGTCACTAGCGCTAAGCTCACTCAAAAAATCATATTGAAGCTCATTTTTCATAAATTCCAAAACAGCCTTATTGTCTTCGGGATTTATCACCAAAACAAGCTGTCCAAGCTGGATATAAGCCTCTTTTATCTTAAATTTCTTCTTTACGGCTTTATAATCCTCATCAAACACTTCATCCTCTTTGGGATCAAGCTTAGGAAGAGTGGGGGCTACCCAAAATCTATCGTTATAGTAAGCTCTTTTTTGTTGATTGTTTCTATCTTTATACTCTCTCATTACACCAACCTTTTAGGCTTTTGTTTTTGAAAAGCGCTCTCTTTTCTTATCTTTTGTTGTAACATCATAACCGCATACTGCAATGTTTCCGGTCTAGGCGCGCATCCTGGAAGATAGATATCAACGGGAATGATCCTATCCACACCTTGAACGGTTGCGTAAGTGTTAAACATACCGCCGGTATTTGCGCAACTTCCCATGCTGATAACCCACTTGGGTTCCGCCATCTGGTCGTAAAGTCTTCTTGTAAACTCGGCATGCTTCTTCGTAAGAGTTCCCGCTATGATCATCACTTCGGCTTGTCTGGGACTTGCTCTAAAAATAGTACCGAATCTATCGAAGTCATATCTGCTCGCACCGCTTGCCATCATCTCGATAGCACAACACGCCAAACCGTAAGTCAAAGCCCACAATGAGTTGCTTCTACCCCACTGAACCAACTTATCGACAGTGGTGAGGGCTATAGGAAGTCCCCCCTCTTGAAGATAGTTTACTTTATGCTGTGCCATTCCAAAGCTCCTTTTTTCCACGCATAGACAAAACCTATGGCAAGTAGTATTATAAATGAAATCATTTCGACAAAACCGAACATTCCTAAGACTTTAAAGTCGATAGCCCAAGGAAACATAAATATTATCTCCACATCGAAAAGTATAAACAAAAGCGCAAAAAGATAAAATTGTGCCGAGATTTTATTGGGTTGTTTCGTTACTTCCGGTCCGCACTCGTATATCGTCAGCTTCAATTTCTCCGTATCGAGTCTCGCAAGCTTTCTGCTTACCCATCTGGCCAACACGGTCGTGACGAAAAAAGCTACGGAACTTAATAGTAAAAATATAAACGCTCCAAAATAGGGATGAGCGAAATTCATATGTTCCATAATATTACCCCTTGAAAATAATTATTGCGACATGATACTATATAAAAATAAAAAATATTCTTATTTCATATATAAAACTTATAAAAAATATCAAAATAGATGGTATTTGTGTTACATAAAGTTACAAAAAATGTTTTTTGTATTTCAAATCCATACAATTATCCATTAAATCGCTTCAACAAAAGGGAGTCTAAAACAATATAATATGGAATATACAGAAATGTTACTTTATGTAACAACAAAACCTACCGAACTATTCTCCCCAAAAGAGCCTGAAAGCTCTCTTTGGATAACACTTTTAAACTCCTCCATCGTAAAAAGCGGTTCATCTTTGACGGCAACATTTAAAGCGGTATTTTTTATCACGACTTTGATTTGCCCTCCCGTCAAAGGAAATTTTGCCAACTCTTCTATATCAAATGCATCTTCATAGTAGGCGTTTTCGGGTAAATTTTTTCTAAAAAGCATAACCCTTTGTTTGAAATCGGGCTTTTTAAACTCTATCTTATAGTCAAATCTTCTTGAAAATGCAGGATCTATATTTTCAAGTAAGTTTGTTGTCGCTATTAAAATACCTCCGAAATTTTCTATCTTATCAAGAAAGATATTTTGCATTTGGTTATGCATCTTATCGGCGCTACTGTTTGCTCCGCTTGATCTAGAGCTTAAAAATTGATCCGCTTCGTTTAAAAGTAAAACGGGAGAGCTTTTCGTCTTTTTTGCCAAATCCTCATAGGTATCGAAAATCTTTCTAACATTCTTTTCGCTCTCTCCTACATATTGAGAGAGTATTTTAGAACAATCGAAATTTAAAACGCTTCTTTTCAAAGATTTTGCTAAAGATAGTGCCGTCATTGTTTTTCCCGTCCCCGGAGGTCCGTAAAATATAATTCTTGTCTCAAGCCCTCTTTTTTTATCTATCACTCCCCACTCTTTTAATCTGTTGACGACTTTTCTATCCATCCTTTTTAAAATATTTCTCAAAATCTTTTCAGTCTTTGGATGTAAAACAACATCGTCTATGGTAGTCTTTGGCTCTATCAGCTCGAAAATATCTTGCTCTTTTATTAAAGAGGAGAGTTTGATTCTTTTATTTTTTTTCTCTTTTTTAGGTCTTATGATTTTTTGAAGTATATCTTCGTTAATATAAAAACTTCTAGTAACGCCTCCAAACGCTGTCAACATCTCGTCAAAATCCACAATAGCGTTTTCTATCAGCTTTGACCCCTCTTCAAGTAATGCCCTATTTTTGATCTTTTCGTATTCGTCTTTGCTCGTTAGTTCGATTAGCGCATTCATATCTCTTAAGCTCTCTATATCTGAGTTATACTCTTCTTTTAAAAGAGCGAAAAATATGATTTTTTCTTTTTCGCTTAAATCATACTCTTTAAAAATCTCTTCTACAGGCAGATCACAAGAGCTCAACTCCAGCCTCTCTTTTATCCTATTTTCAAGTAGCAAAAGGCGCTCTTTTAAGCGATTGATATTCGGAGAGGACTCTTGAAAGCTTCCCCTAAGAACGGATAACTTTTGATAAAGTTCTATCCTTAAAAATTGATCCTTTAGATACTCAAGATGATCAAGATAAGGTGACTTGTCGGGAAGTTTAAATTTGAAATTTCCCTCTTCCAAAAGTTTAAAAAACGTACCGCTAAGGGCTATATTTATATTTAAAAGTTCGGGAGTAGAAGACTCTATATTTTTTATCCCCGTAATCGAATTTTTAACCAGCCAACCCAGTTCAAGAAGATTTTTTATCTTCTCGACTTTATAGATATATTCATAATCTTCACTTTGATACAACTCCCTCAAAAGAGCCGAAACGTTTATGTCTTCTATGCCGTCAACATATTTTTCGGTCAGCGCCTTCAAGATTTTAGCCTCCTCTTCACTACACTTTAAGTGAGAAAAAATTTGGCTATCTCGTACATTGTCGCACTTCAAAAAATCTATTAAGTATTTCAACAACTTCACCTTATATGAGTTTAATCATTATTATATTACAATTTTGCTTAAGGAGATAAGATATGGATTATATGATCGAGATGATAAACGTCAATAAATATTTCGGATCTTTTCATGCATTGAAAAATATAAACTTTAAGGTAAAAAAGGGCGAAGTGGTAGTTGTCTGCGGACCGAGCGGGAGCGGAAAATCCACCCTTATTAGATGTATCAACAAACTCGAAGATATCGATGAAGGCAAAATCATAGTAGACGGTATGGATATAAACGACAAAAAAGTCAATGTAAATAAGATACGAGAAGAAGTGGGAATGGTCTTTCAGCACTTCAATCTTTTTCCCCATCTCTCAATCATCGAAAATATCATGATAGCGCCGATAAAAGTTAGGGGTATCCCGAAAAGCGAAGCCCAAAAACTTGCAATGGAGCTACTTGAGAGAGTAAAAATACCTCATCAAGCCGATAAGTACCCAAGCGAACTTAGCGGAGGACAAAAGCAAAGGGTTGCGATAGCTAGAACTTTGGCTATGAAGCCCAAAATCATCCTTTTTGATGAACCCACTTCGGCACTCGATCCCGAAATGATAGGCGAAGTTTTGGATGTTATGAAAGAGTTAGCCAAAGAAAACTATACGATAGTTTGCGTCACTCATGAGATGGGATTTGCCAAAGAGGTTAGCGATAGGATAGTTTTTATGGATAACGGAGTTATCGTAGAAGAGGATACGCCGAACGAATTTTTCAATAACCCTAAAACGGACAGGGCAAAGAAATTTTTAAGTGAAATTTTACAACACTAAAATTTAAATATAAAATTATTTGCAAAAAAATTCACTTATTATTAAAGATAAAGTGTTATCAACCGATTTTATTTTATAGATACAAATAAAACGGTTGATATTTATGATGATTGATAAAAAGAAGATTGGTGATTTTTTTAAGATTTTTTATCATAAAAAAGCTATGCAAAATAGACAAAGGTTAGACAAAGTGTTTAATAAGGTTTCGTCCAAACTTAGATTTTTAATGCCTACTTTCGGCTTGATGAGTATTTTGATTATTTTCGGCGCACTCATCATAAGTCTCTATTATTCCAAAATCGTCTCTCTCAATAGATTGCATACGAAAGTTCTTATTAGTAACAACATATCAAACATAATACACTCTCTCCAGCGAGAAAGAGGACTATCTATAGGATATCTCTCCGACCAAAAAGAGAGATTTAAAAAAGATTTGATATTTCAAAGAAAAGTCAGCGATAGGCAGATAAAAGCCCTGGAAGAACAGTTATCCAAGATAGATTTAAAAAGATCCGATAATATTTTCGGAAGCTCCGTGGTACAAATTTTATCAAAATTAAAAAACATAGAGTCTGTTAGAAAACAAGTCGATAACAACAAGCTAAATGCCGATCAAACTATAAAAAGCTACTCGTTTTTTAACAAATTATTACTCTCTATCATCGTAGATATCGCGAAAAGCTCCCATGTTCCGAAAATAACCCAAGATATTTTAGCGTATAGCCATTTTTTGTATCTAAAAGAATATGCGGGTATCGAAAGAGCAAGAGGGGTAGCGATACTATCCTATAAAAATCTTGATCTTCAAAATCTCATAAAATTTACCAATCTAATAGCCGTCCAAAAACAAAACGAGCTTATGTTTTTACAGTATTCAACACCGAGTATTAAATATTTTTATAATAAAAGTATAAAAAATTATATTTTCCAAAAAGTTACCGGCATGGAAAATTCCATAGTTACGAAAAACCTGGACTTAAACCCTAAAGAGTGGTATAAAGCTATGACTCAAAAATTGGATATTTATGATTCAATAAGTAAATATATAGAAAAAAATACTACCGAAAATATACTTGAGGAATTATCCAAAGCAAAAAGACTCTTTTATATGATAATATGCTTGGTTATAATTAGCTTTTTGGTTTTCATAGCCATGCTCGATTCGTTTTTAAAGTTAGCGAAAGAAGAACAAAGACTTAGAGTGGTTATGGACAAATACGTAATAAGCTCCACAACAGACCTTACGGGCAAGATTATAGACGTTTCACAAGCATTTTGCGATATATCGGGCTACACCAAAGAGGAGCTTATCGGCAAACCTCACAATATAGTCAGACATCCCGACACCCCTCGGGCAACTTTTGAAGAGTTGTGGAAAACTATAAAATCGGGAAAAGCATGGAGAGGCAAAATCAAAAATCTAAGAAAAGACGGGGGATTTTATTGGGTATACGCAAACGTTGAGCCTCTTTATAACTCTAAGGGAGAGATTGATTCATATATAGCCATAAGACTCGATATAACCGAGATAGAACTACTAAACGCCAAAATTTTGGAAGAAGAAGAGAAAAACAGAGTCCAAGAAGAACTTATGCAACAACAATACAGACTCGCCCAAATGGGAGAAATGATAAGCATGATAGCTCACCAATGGAGACAACCTCTCTCCGCCATCACCGCCGCTACCGGTACCTTGATATTAAAAGCGAAACTTAATAAATTAGAACCCCAAACCGCTATACAACTTACGGAAAAAATAAAAAATCTTTCTTTGCATCTAAGTTCCACCATAGATGATTTTAGAAACTTCTTTAAGCCCAACAAAACAAAAAATAAAACGACATACAAAAAATTGGTAGATAGCGTTTTGGTTATTAGCGAAAATTCTTTAAAAACCAACAATATAAAAGTTATACAAAGCATGGGAGAGGTTTATGAGTTTTATACTTACGAAAACGAATTAAAACAGGTATTGCTAAATCTTATCAAAAATGCTGAAGACGCATTGGTGGAAAAAGAGATCAAAAATCCGGCAATTATGATACATTGCAACAGAAATGTTCTGACTATTGAGGATAACGCGGGAGGAGTGCCTGAAGACATTATGGATAAAATATTTGATCCCTACTTTTCAACAAAAACAAAAAAAGACGGCACGGGACTAGGACTTTATATGAGTAAAATGATTATAGAAGACCACTGCGGCGGTAAACTTACCGTAGAAAATTCCGAACTTGGAGCGGTATTCAAAATAATATTAGGAGAGCAAGATGGTTGACCTAGAAGAGCTAATAGAGCATTCGAAAAACTTAAAAATCTTGTATGTTGAAGACAATCAGGATACAAGAGAAATGACCACAATGATGCTAGAAGACTTCTTTCAAACCATCATACTATCAACTGATGGAGAAGACGGCTTTAATAAATTTAGAGAGCATAAAGTCGATCTTGTTCTAACAGATATAAATATGCCGAAATTAAACGGACTGGAGTTGTGTAGAAAAATTAGAGAAATCGATAAAAACATACCCCTGATCGTACTTTCTGCCCACAATGAAACAAACTATTTTGAAGATAGCGAAGAGATAGGGGTAGATGGATATCTGCTTAAGCCCATAGATATAGAACAACTGGCAAATTTATTATACAATGTTATCAAAAAAATTGAAAAAAAAGGTGACGATAGATACGATTTTGACTAAAACCGCCGTTTAGGCCGACTTAACCATACGCATAACAAACAAAAATATAAAAAATGCAATAGAAGCTATTAAAATGATTGTTGCCCCTGAGCTTATATCGAAAAAATATGAAAACAAAAGCCCAATAACAGTAAAAAATATTGTTAGAAATATAGAAATTAACATCATTTTATATAAAGAGGACGATAATTTCTCCGCCATGTAAGTAGGTATACTCATTAAAGCTATCACTAGAATTAACCCCACGGCTCTAACTGTAATTATAACACTTA
>JAADDL010000055.1 GCA_013153915.1 Campylobacterota bacterium | reverse complement strand
CTCCCTTTATCCTTTTCGCTTACTATCTCAAGTCCAAACCCGTGTAACTCTAAAATATTCGAAACGATATTGAGCCCGAGCCCCAAAGAGTTATCCCAACTATTTTTTGAAACTCTGTAAAATTTTTTAGTGATATTTTTTATCTCTTTTTGATCCAACCCTATACCCTCGTCTTTTACACTCAAAAAATCCTTATCTATAGTTATCTCCACGCTATCTTCAGAGTACTTTACGGCATTTTCTATCAAATTCGATATAGCTACTCCAAGCAGTACTCTATCTGCTTCTATCTCTTTATCAAACTCTTTTTTTATCACTATGTCCCTATCTTTATACGAAGTTTTGAGACTATCCGCGCACTCGGACACAAGGTCGTAAAGAGAAAATTTTGTAAAATTTGTCTTTATATTTTTACCCTCAAGCTTTATAGAAAGCCTTAAAGTATCTATCAATTCGGTAAGCTTTTGACCGTTTTGGTAAATTTTCTCCAAAAACTTACGCTCTATTTGCTTATCAATACTCTCATCATCCAAAAGAGTCTTGCTATATCCGTTTATGACCGTGATGGGATTTTTAAACTCATGGCTGATAGCGGAGATGATGTCATCTTTTTGTTTATTGGAGGATTTTAGTTTGGCTGTGTATTTCGCCTTTTGTTTATCTCTCTTTGAGAGTATATTTGCCACTTTCGTCAAAAGTTTCGTTATCTTATAAAACTCTTCGGAAAACTCTGAAGTGATATGGAGTTTTTTCTTCTTTTTGGTGAGATTTATCAAAAATTTGGCTATCTTGTTGACCTCTTTTTCTATATCTTTACCTATGGTATATATGATATAAAAGAGTATAAGTACAAAAAGTATAAGTACAAAAGCTATCTTAGCACCTAGCGTTAAAAGATGAGAGTGTATCTTTTTTATCTCTTTTGAAAGCCTTATAAAAAGCGTTTTTCCTTTGACTTTATAACTCCCCGCCATATATAAAAGATTTTTATTTAGAGTTGCCGACCTTCTTACGGAGCTTCCAAACCCCTCTTTTTTAGCCTGCATGATTTCGGGTCTATACTTGTGGTTATCCATGGTAGTTCTATCTTTATCGGACTCTCCAAGCACCTTTCCGCTCTCATCCACGAAAGTCACCCGCACACCGAGATCTTTTTTGATCCGTTTTGCCAATTTGTCAAAATCTTTCGTCTTATCGATACTCAACTCTATGAGTTTTATATCCTCTTTTAGAGCCTCTTTTATGTTTGAGATATATAGATCTTGCATCCGATAGTATATCACTCCGCCGACAATTACAAAAAGTACCGCAAAGAGTAAAAAAAGTCTCCTAAAATATATCTGATGAAGCTTTAGCAAAATATATACCCCTCGCCTCTAACGGACTTTATATACTCCTTTTCTCCCTTTGGATCAATCTTCTCTTTAAGTCTTTTTATCGCTACATTGACGGTCTTTGGCTGCTTTTGCAAACTATCCTCCCACACCTCTTCAAGAAGTGTGTTTCTATCAAGAAGTCTATCTTTGTTTATCATAAAAAGATACAGAAGCCTCTTTTCAAGTCTGCTTAGTTGCACCTCTTCGCCTTCGATAAAGACTCTTGAATTTAAGTTATCAAAGAGTATATCCCTTATCTTTAAAATATCTCTTTTATTATCTACTCTTTTCAAGACCGCTTTTACCCTTGCAACTAACTCTTTGGGATTAAAAGGCTTTGTGATGTAGTCGTCTCCCCCTCTTTCAAACCCTTTTAGTATATCTTCGCTACTATCTTTTGCACTCAAAAATATCACGGGAGTATCGTACCCCTCGCCTCTTAACTCTTTTACAAAAGAGGAGCCTTCGCAATTTGGAAGATTTCTATCCATAAGCATCAAAGCGACTCTCTCCTCGTCAAGAAACTCTTTTACTTTGGAAGTATCGACAAATCCGACCACATCAAACCCCTCTTTTTCAAGAGTGTACTCAACAAGATCCAAGATGTCTTTTTCATCCTCAACGACTACGATAGTTTGCAACGCCTCTTCCTTTTACCTTGGGTTGTGTAACTCTCCGCCTTGAAAGATATACAAGATAAGGTTGGCTATGCTTATGGCTCGATCGGCTATCTTTTCGCTTCTTCTAAAGGCTCTTAATATATTGTGAGTCCTCTCAAAGTCACCGCCCTCTTTTATCTTTGTAAATATCTTTCTCTCAAGCAAACTATAAAGCTCATCGGTCTTATCCTCTTCTACGATAATCTCGTGCGATATATCCCTAAGCTCATCCACATCATCAAGTCCAATCATTTCGCAAACATACTCAAAAGCTTTGATGGTGGAGCTTTGAAGAGGCAACACATATGACTCGATAAGCTCTCTATCCACCTCTTTGCAATCCCTCACAAAAGCCTTTATCAGCGACCTTGTATTTGATGAAGCCCTTAAAAGTTCGTTAGTTATCTTAAAGTAAGCCACCACCTCTCTTAAGTCTCTAGCCTCGGGAGAGTAAAGAGCCAATATCTTTATGATTTCGTTATCTATGGCGTTTAGGGTGGAGCTTAGATTTTTAAGACACGACTTCGCCTCGCCAAACTTTTCGTTGTCGCACTCCTTTGTGGCTACAAGCAGGGTTTGATTGGCTGATAAAATCTTTTGGCAAACGCTTTTGATACTGCTTTTTATACTATTTAGATCCTCTTTATAACTCTTTAGCATTATCCGAACCTTCCCGTTATATAATCTTCAGTCTGTTTTTCGCTTGGGTTTAAAAATATCTTCTCGGTCTTATCGAACTCTACGAGATCTCCAAGATACATAAACGCCGTATAGTCGCTTATCCTGCTTGCTTGCTGCATATTGTGCGTGACTATAACTATACTAACATCTTGCTTAAGTTCCACTATAAGCTCCTCTATCGCTCCCGTGCTGATAGGATCAAGCGCGCTTGTGGGCTCATCAAAAAGCAGCACTTCGGGCTTCACCGCCACCGCTCTGGCTATGCAGAGTCTTTGCTGCTGTCCTCCGCTAAGAGCAAAAGCGGACTCTTTAAGTTTATCCTTCACCTCATCCCACAAAGCGCTTCCCTTTAAAGCCTCTTCCACTCTGCTTGATAGCTCGCTTTTATCTTTTATTCCCATGATTTTAAGTCCGTAAGCGACATTATCAAATATACTCATAGGAAAAGGGGTCGGCTTTTGAAATATCATCCCCACCTTTTGTCTTAAGGATATAAACTCATTCTCCTTTTTTATATCAAGGATATTTTTCATCTCTCCCGTTTGTTCGTTTAATAACTCTATCTTTCCCTCATATCTGTTGCCGGGGTATAGATCGTGTATCCTATTCATCGACCTAAGAAGGGTCGATTTGCCGCAACCGCTCGGACCTATGAGTGCGGTTATCCTGTTTTTCTCTATAGGCATGGAGATATTTTTCAAAGTCGGCTCGCTCGCTTTAGCGTAAGTAAAGCTAAACTTTTTCAAATTCATTATCAAATTTTTAGACACTACATTTTCCTTATTTTTTATTTCTTGTGACATATCTGCCGATGAGATTTATAAAAAGCACCAAAACCGTAAGTATAAAAGATGCCGCCCACGCAAGGTCTCGACTGCTTGTCTCCACATCGTTAGCTAAGTTGTATATGCTAACCGTCAAAGAGGGAAACGAACTAGTCATATCAAGCGTAAAGTAGTTGCTTGTTTGGGAGGTAAAGAGTAAAGGAGCGGTCTCCCCGATGATCCTGGCAAATGCGAGCAATATACCGGTCGTGATACCTACTTTTGCAGACCTTATGACTATATCGAATATCACTTTATACTTACTAGCCCCCAAAGCGACACCCGCCTCTCTAAGCTCTTTTGGCACTAAAGAGAGCATACTGTCGGTGGTGCTTATGACTATGGGTATCATCATGATACAAAGCGCTACCGCCCCCGCAAATCCGCTCGTATGCCCCGTAGGCACTACCACTACGGCATACACGAAGGCTCCTATGACGATGCTTGGCGCACTCATCATGACATCGCTTAGATTTCTTATAAATGAAGCGTACTTGCCTCTGCCGTACTCTCTTATGTAGATACCCGCAAACACTCCCAAAGGTATGCCGACAACACCAGCAAACCCTGCAAGGATAAATTGACCTATGATTAGATTTCTAAGTCCGCCGTCTATCAAATCTTTAAAAAACAAAGACAGATGCAATGAACTCATACCCTTTATAAAAAGAGTTATAAGTATCCAAGCCAAAAAGGACAATCCCAAAATAGCCGAAAGCGTAGAAAGAGTTAAAACCGCTTTATTGATAAGCAATCTTTTCATATATGAGCCTTTCTAAGAAAGTAAAACTTTGCAAAGGAGATAACCGCAAAACTCAAAACAAAAAGTATAAACGCAAGATAAAAAAGCGAACTCATGCCAAGCCCCGTGGCTTCACCGAAATTGTTTGCCAAAGCTACGGGGATGGAGATGGTGGGGTCGGTTATCTTTTTTGGGAGTTGAAAGATAGAGCCTATCAAAAAGGCTACCGCCATAGTCTCGCCCAAGGCCCTGCCTAAAGCCAAAACGATAGAGCCGATGATGCCTCTTTTCGAATATGGAAATATGACATCTTTTATCACTTCGAATTTTGTAGCCCCCAAAGCGTATGCACTCTCTTTTAGTACATCGGGCGTAGTATCCATGCTATCTCTCGTGATAGCCGCCATAAACGGAAGTATCATCACGCCCAGCACCAACCCCGCAGTAAGTAAAGAGACTTGAAATCCTCCAAACACTTTTTGCACTATCGGAGCAAAATAGTAAAGCCCCCACATTCCAAAGATGATACTCGGTATCGCCGCAAGCAACTCTATGGCTATACTTACGATATTTGAGATATTTTTAGGGGCTATTTCGGATAGAAAAACCGCTATACCCATGGCGATAGGAAGCGAAAATAAAAGAGCTATCAAAGTAGATAGCACGGTTCCTACTATCGGCACCAAACCGCCATAGATAGTCTTTGTCTTTACCTGCGATACTTCATTGTCGTCACTAGGCATCATATCCATACCGTCATCATCATCAAAGTCGTTGGCTTGTACAACCTCTTGTCGCGTTTGTATCTTTGCGTTTGCTTTGGACTTTGTCGAGTCTTTAGATATGACGACATCTTTATTCCAAGCGGGATTGGAGATAAATCTCCACCCAAACTCATCCATAGCGGGTTTTGCAAAGTGAAAAAGTATAACAAATATACCCACAAGCACTAAAAAGACCAAAGAGGCACTCAAAAACGAAACCTTTTGGAAGATTTTTTCCATATCTCTACCTATTGTAAATTTGCAAAATTATATAAGAAAGAGGTTACAAAACGGTTACAACAGTTTATATACCTTTTTGCTTCCAATACTCTCTTATCTTATCGGTTAGAGCGTTTGGTAGAGGCACATATCCGAGGCTTGAAGCTATGTCGGCTCCGTTTTTATAAGCCCAATCAAAAAATGCCGTTACCTTTTTATCCATATCAACCTTCTCTTTCGGCAAAAGTATAAAAGTGGCGGCTACTATGGGGTATGAGTCTTTTCCCATGGGGTCGGCTATGACGGAGTAAAAGTCAAATTTGGGCTTTAGATTTGCCATAGCCGCACTCGCTTGAAAAGCTTTTAGAGTCGGCTTTATATAGTAACCCTCTTTGTTTTCAACGGTTGCCATAGAGATAGAGTTTGTTTTCGCATCGGCATAATCCATATAACCCACGCTATAAGGAGTCTGTTTGATAAGCGCACCCACTCCCGGGTTGCCTTTGCCGCCTATATGGTGATCTCCGGGCCAAGTCACCGACTTTTTAGCCCCAAAACCCTTTCTCCACTCAAGGTTGCTTTTGCTTAGATAGTATGTAAAGTTGAAAGTTGTACCACTCGCATCGCTTCTGTGAACGAATGTTAACTTCTTATGAGGAAGCTTTACGGAGGGGTTAGCCATCTTTATAAGCTTGTTATCCCAATACTTTATATGCCCCAAAGCTATCTCGGCTATCGCGGCTCTGCTTAACTTTAGATCTTTGACATTCGGTATATTGTACGCCATCACGATAGCGCCTACGACTGAAGGAAATTGGTAAAGTTTTAGTTTTTGGAGTGTTCTTGGAGTCAAAGGCTTGTCGCTTCCTCCAAAATCAGACTCTCTCGAGCTTACATGTTTTATACCCGCTCCCGAACCTTCGGATATATAATCTATCTTAACGCCCGTAGTTTTATTGTAAGCTTTTATCCACTTTTGATAAACACTATAAGGGAAAGAGGCTCCGCTACCTTTGATGTCCGCCGCACCAAGAGAACTTATAGCCATAGCCCCCGCAACCGCTAAACATAAAATCTTTTTCATTCACTACTCCTATGAAATTTGTAGTGAAATTATAGAAATTTTCGGTTACGATTTAGTTACAATCTATGCTTTTAAAGCTCGATATATCGTTTCGCTCACTTCGTTTGCGTAGTGGATAGGCTTTTTTTCGAGTACATTTTCACCGTTTAGAAAGGTCATACCTCCAAGCGTGCCTATAAAAACGCTAAAAGATACGAAAAAGTTTTGCTCTCTTAACTCTCTTTTTTTTACCCCGTCGTCGATAAGCCTCTTCACCTCATCGACAAATTCGCTAGCAAGCGCAAAACCACCGTCTTTCTCATCGTCAAAAAGAGATCTGTTTGAGAGATAGACTCTCAAAAAGTACTCTATAATCTCGGGCGAAATCTCTATGATGTCGTAGTAAGCTTTGGTAAATTCGTGGATCTTCTCTTTGGATGTCAAATCTTTATCGTTGATCTTTCTAAGGGTTGAAGCGAGGATGGAAGCGGCAAATTTGATAGCGCATTTTGCAAGGTTGTTTTTCGAAGGAAAGTAGTTGTATATATTTCCCACACTCATCTTCATCTCTTTTGCGATGATAGGTATGGTGGTATTGTGAAATCCGTTTCTTGAAAAAAGCCTAAGCGACGCCATCAAGATAGACTCTTTTTTTCTCTCCTTCATAAGCAAACCTTATACATCCTATTTTTATGCAACTATTATACACAAAAAATTAAAAAAAGTATATAGCTTCAAAACCATAGAAGTCGGGACTTGAATTTTTATCTTTTATTTTCCTGCTTTGTGCTTTATCGATATGATATAAATTCAAAATTCAAGCCCTGACCCCTTGCCCCCCTTTGATAACAAAAAAGATTTTTTAAGTCAAAATCATATAAAATAACAAAAATATTTCCTTTAAAAAACAAGTAGTTACCATACAGGCTTTGGCAAAGTATGTTGGGTTTACCACCGGCAAAAATGCTAAAAGTCTAAACAAAAAGGGTAGGTTTAAAAGAGAAAGCTTTTGTCGCTATGGAGTGTTTGTAACGAGGGCTGAGGTGGAACTCAGTAAGTAAGTACAAAG
>JAADDL010000155.1 GCA_013153915.1 Campylobacterota bacterium | reverse complement strand
AAGATATAGGCAAATTCAAACCCTACTCTTTTATATTGAAAAAATACGACATAGACAACGGAGATATCGATATAAAAACAAAAGATTTCAAATCATACAAACTATCTTGCCAAACGACTCTAAAAAAGCAAAATATCCTTCTTGAAAACAATAAAACCGTTAAACATTTCCATATAAACGCTATCATAAACGATAAAGGTTTAACGGGAAAGATAAACGGCAATATTGAGTTAAACGCTAGTGACAAAATAGATATATTAACAAAAGATATCTCTTTTGATTTAAGAGGCATTGACGCCAAAAAAGAAAGCAATATAACAAAACCTTTGCGCTTAGAGGCTTTTAACGCAACCGTATATCTAAGAGGCGGATTAACCATACCGACCGAAGAGTTTACCTTTTTTGCCAACGAGGATAAAAAGATATTTTCAAGCATCTACAAAGATAACCATATATTCTACTCAAAAGACTCTAACGGCATAGATATATCGACCAACTTCATAACATATAGATATCTAAACGGATTGATAAATCACACCCTTTTTCATGGAGGTTCGTTTAAACTCTCTATAAAAGGCAAGGACGATGTCTTCAAAGGAAAATGCGATATCATAAACAGCGTCATAAAAAGTGTAGACAAAAACGGCAAGGATTTCAATATTGACATAGGCAAGTTTGATTTTTACTACACAAACGATATCTTGACTCTAAAAAATATCGTCCTTAAAAACAGTTTTTCTACGCTTGAAGGCAACGGATATATAGATTTGAAAAGCAAAAAACTAAATATAACCTTCAAAGTTACCATACTAAAACAGCTTGGAAAAACCATAAACGCCATACCGTTTCTAGGCTACATTCTACTCGGTCAAAACGGAAAATTCACATCAAAAGCCAAGATATACGGAACTTTTGACAACCCCATTATAAAAACCGATTTTGCTCAAAATGTGATAAAATCGCCGTTTAATATCATCTTTAGGATTATAAAAACGCCTTTTAGACTCTTTATCAATCCCTCAAAGTAGCAAGTATATCTATCTTGCTTATCTGTTTTGAAGGGTAATATGAAGAAAATGCCACTATCGCAAAAGCCCCTATAACAATAAGAAAAAAATCTTTAAAAGATAAATCTATAGGCAACTTTGTCATACCGTAAACATCCGCAGGCAAAGAGATAATATCAAAAGAGCCCAAAAGATACATCACAATCAACCCTACGACAACGCCTACGACTATACCGCTACCGCCTATAACCATGCCAAGACGAAAGAAAGTATCTCTTATCTCTTTTTTCGAGGCGCCCAAAGAGAGCAAAAGCGCTATCTCTTTTCGCCTATTCATCACTATCATAAGCAAAGAACTTATGATATTTAGCGAAGCTATCAAGATAATAAGCATCAAAACTATAAATAAAGATCTCTTTTCCAAAGCCAAAGCGGCAAAAAAGTTACCGTTTTGTTGCCACCAGCCAACCACGCCAACGCCGTCGGGTAAAACCTCTTTTATCTTTTTTATATCGGCTTGCGGATTTTTAGAGTAGATGTGTATACCGCTAAATTCATCCGAGGCAAAATGCAAAATCTTTTGTAAAGAATCCAAAGTGGTATACATATACACTCTATCGTAAGCTATCAAACCCGAATCAAAACTTCCTGCCACCTTAAATCTCTTCATTGTGGGTATCAGCGAAAAACCTGCGGGAGAATTTTTTGTAAATATTAAAGTTATCTTATCGCCGTTATCTAAAAAAAACATATCTTTTATACCTTTTCCCACTACCACTTCGTATCTTTTGATATCTTTTGAGCCTATCGCTTTTTTGATGATAGGATTGATAGCGGATTCGTCCTTGAAATTGACTCCAAAAAGCATACCGCCCTCAAGCTTGTCACCTCTTTTGATGATAGCTTGAGAGTTGATATACGGACTAAATTTCAAATAAGGAAACTCTTTTCTTAGTTTTTCAAGCAATTTAGCGTCGATATTTTTATAACTTTTAGGGTAGATACTAAGAGGATAATTCATAGTAAAAAGCTTATCCTCAAAGTTTTTATCAAAACCGTTCATAATAGCCATAGCGACTATCAAAACCATAACTCCCACCATAACTCCGACAAAAGCCAGTATGGCGCTTACGGTTATAAAAGGTTGAGATTTGTCAAACCTCAAATACTTCTTTATAAGATACGATGAGAGTGTGATGCCCTATCCTTTTATGCTTGATTTTCCGCCAAGATACCCTTTTTAGGACCGCTTTTACCGCAACAGTTTTTATATTTTTTACCGCTACCGCAAGGGCATGGAGCGTTTCTCGGTATCTTTTTCTCGGCTCTTATAGGCTCGTTTTTTACCTCTTCGGGCTCAAGTGCGCTTTCATGGAGAAGTTGCATATCTTCGTTTGAGAGTTGCATCTCGTTTAATATCTGTTGCATTCTCTCTCTTTCCCTCTCTTCCTCCTCGTCTCTTAGCTGTACCATATGTAGAGTTTTGATACTATCGAACTTTATCCTATCGACCAACTCCAAGAAAAGGTTGTAGCTCTCTTTTTTATACTCTACCAACGGATCTTTTTGGTTGTACCCTCTAAGACCGATACCCGTTTTTAGTATATCCATCTGATAAAGATGCTCTCTCCAAGCGTTATCGAGTATCTGCAGATAAAGCACTCTTTCTATCTCGTTTCTTTGCTCCTCATCCACAACGGACATCTTCTTTTCATATCTCTCTTTTAATATATCGCATATCTTTTTTACTAAAGCTTGATAATCCAACCCTTTTAACTCATCGATATCGATATCTTCGTTGATCTCCTCTTTCAAAAGGGCTACGACTTTTTCAAGGTCATAATCCTCTTTCACTCCGCTTTCAAATATGCCCGCTTTAAACAAGACGGAGTTTACAAACTCCTCTCTTATCTCGTCAAGTTTTTGAGTTATATCGAAGTTAGGGTCAAGCAAATTGTTTCTGAAGTTATATATAGTCTTTCTCTGCTCGTTTGCCACATCATCATACTCAAGAAGATTTTTTCTGGCTTCAAAGTGGAGATTTTCCACCTTTTTTTGAGCGTTTTCTACGGCTCTTGTCACCATCTTCGATTCGATAAATTCACCCTCTTCTATCCCCAATCTCTCCATAATAGTCTTTATCTTGTCGCTTCCGAATATCCTTAGCAAATTATCTTCAAGACTAAGATAAAACTGACTGGCTCCGGGATCCCCTTGTCTACCGCTTCTTCCTCTTAGCTGATTGTCTATCCTTCTACTTTCGTGTCTTTCGGTACCTATGATATAAAGACCTCCGAGCTTTTTAACCTCATCGTCTATCTTGATATCCACACCACGACCCGCCATGTTAGTAGCGATAGTCACCATACCTTTTTTACCGGCGTTTTTTATAATCTCCGCCTCTTGCTCATGGTGTTTTGCGTTTAGTACGGAGTGAGGTATCTTCTCTTTTTTAAGCAATTCATGCAAAAGCTCACTCTTTTCTATGGATGCCGTTCCCACAAGTACGGGTTGACCTTTTTTATGCAGTTTTTTGATGGTATCTACCACGGCTTTGAACTTTTCGGCTTCGGTTTTATAGATAAGGTCGTTCATATCTTTTCTAACGACAGGTACATTTGTAGGGATAGAGATAACATCAAGACCGTATATCTGAGCAAACTCCGTAGCTTCGGTTTGAGCCGTTCCGGTCATGCCCGCTAATTTTTCGTAAAGTCTAAAATAGTTTTGAAAAGTGATGTCGGCAAGAGTTTGAGACTCTTCTTGGATCTTAACATTCTCTTTGGCTTCAAGCGCTTGATGAAGCCCCTCGCTAAATCTCCTACCCTCACTAAGTCGCCCCGTAAATTCGTCCACTATAACTATCTCACCGTCTTTTACGACATAATCAACATCTTTTTCAAAAAGATTTCTCGCTTTTAAGGCTTGGTCTAAATGGTGAGAAAGTATAGCGTTTTCAAGGCTATACATGTTGTCTATCCCAAACAACTCTTCGGCTTTTTGGATACCCTTTTCGGTTACCGTTATGGTTCTATTTTTTTCATCGACCACAAAATCCCCGCTTTCAGGGTCTATCTCGCCTTTTTCATCCACCTTGGTAGCTCTTTTTAACTGCTTGGCTATCGCATCGGCTTTTTTGTAGTTGTCTAAGGTTTTATTTGTAGGACCGCTTATGATAAGCGGAGTCCTAGCTTCGTCTATCAATATAGAATCCACCTCGTCAACGATAGCGAAATAGTGCTCTCTTTGAACTTTTTCATCAAGAGAGTATTTCATGTTATCTCTTAGATAATCAAATCCGAATTCGTTATTTGTTCCGTAGGTGATATCGCAATCATACTGAGCTTTTCTCTGCTCGTCATCTTCCAGTTCGGCAGTCAAAGCCCCTACGCTTAAACCCAAAAAGTTATATATAGGAGCCATATCGTTGGCATCCCTTTTGGCAAGATAGTCGTTGACCGTTACTAAGTGAACACCCTTTTCAAGCATAGCGTTCAATACTATAGGCAAGGTAGCTACAAGCGTTTTACCCTCACCCGTTTTCATCTCCGCTATTTTGCCTTCATGCAAAACAAATCCACCGATGATTTGCACATCAAAATGTCTTAAACCTATCGTCCTTTTGGAAACCTCTCTTGTTATCGCAAACGAATCGTACAATACGTCATCAAGAGTTTTTTTACCCTCTTTTACCTCTTTTTTAAGCTCCAAATAGGCATTTTTAAGCTCATCGTCGCTTAACTTTTCATACTTTTGCTCTAAATCGTTAACTTTCCTCACCCTTTTGGCATATCTTTTAACTTCTCTGTCGTTTTTTGTGCCGAATACCTTTTTAAACACTCCTGAAACCATATCGTTTTAACCTTTTTACAAAATTGAGTGAGTATATCATATTTTTAATTTTGATTTTATAAATCTAAAAAAATAATAGTTATGAAAAAATCTATTTTTATCTTATTTTTAATCTTTATGTGATAGATTTCACTTTAGCATTGAATTTTCAAAAGGAGAATTTTTGAAGTTTATACTTTTTTTACTGACTTTATTTGTCTATCTTAGCGCAAACTCCCTGCAAGATATTCGCACCATAAAGAGTGATTTTACGCAAACTATCACAAACGAAAGCAATAAAACCATCCGATATAGCGGCAAGTTCTATGCCGATGCCGACGGAAAAGCTTTGTGGATATATGAAAAGCCCATTCAAAAATCTATATATTATCTAAACGGAAAAGTCGTAGTCATAGAACCCGAGTTAGAACAAGCCATATTTTCCAAATTTGAGAATTTTCCAAAGATTCTTACCATCTTAAAATCGGCAAAACCCAAAAACGGCAAGTTGGTAGCCGCTTGTTGCGATACGGATTATCAAATATCGGTAAAAAACAAAAAGATAAAATCCATAAGCTACAAAGATAAAGTCGGAAATAGCGTAAAAATTACATTTTCAAATCAAGAGATAAATATCATCTTGGATGATTCGGTATTTAGATATAAAATACCTCAAGGGTACGATATCTTAAAAAATTAGGATACAAAATGGCTAAAACTATCATAATAGGCGGCGGAATTGTAGGCTTGATGAACGCCTATAAATTGA
The DNA here is from genome assembly GCA_013153915.1 of Campylobacterota bacterium. GTDB lineage: Bacteria > Campylobacterota > Campylobacteria > Campylobacterales > JALSKU01 > JALSKU01. Next base: position 1,870 of record JAADDL010000155.1, on the reverse strand, counting down.
TGAAAAAAAATCATCAAGTAACCGTTATAGACAAAAGCAATATCACCGACGGAGCGTCATTTGGAAACGCTGGGTTGGTTTCTCCGTTTGAAGAGCCGCCTCTGTCGCGTCCGGGTATCATATCTCAAACTTTAAAGCTGATGTTAAAAGGCGAAAGCCCCTTGATTATAAACGGGGTATCCAAAAAACTGCTCACTTGGTTATGGCTTTTTGCAAAAAACGCAACCGAACAAAGAGTGGAAAAAACTCTCATTTTATTTGAAAAATACGGACACATCACCATGGAGTGCTATGAAGAGTTGGCAAATGAATTTGACTTTGATTTTCATCATGACGGTGTCGTGATGATATATACCGATTTGGAAGATTTTGAAAAAGATATAAAAGAGTGCGAAAATCACCCCCATAAAGAGGCTTGGGATTTTGAAAAAACCAAAAAAGTAGCTCCTTGTATCAACGACAAAGTGGTAGGTTCGATATATTTAGATAGAAACGCTCGTTTAAATCCCAAATTGCTTATGGAAAATCTAGTAACCTTTTTAAAAAGCAAAGGCGTGGAATTTATCTACAACACTCGCATATTGAACTTTGAATACAAAAACGGCAAAGCCGTAAAAGCTTTTAGCAAAGACAGAGATTTTGAAGCGGATAATTTTATCATATCAACGGGTAGCGACACTTCGTTATCTAAAAAATGCGGTAACGACTTGATGCTGATACCTGCAAAAGGTTATAGTATCACTTTCAAGATGGATGACTCTTTAAAGCCGAAAATCGCACTTCTTTTTAAGGATCAATTCATAGGATTTATCCCAAGAAATGATAGCGTAAGGCTTACAAGCAAACTAGAAATAGGTAGCTACAAAGAGGGATACGACGCAAAAAGTTTCCAATCCATCATAGATACCCTAAAACCTTTCGTAGTTGACTTTAAGATGAATGAGCCGTCATACTGGAGCGGTTTTAGACCCTTGACACCAAACGATATACCGCTATTTGGAAGAGATAAAAGATACAGCAACATCATACACGCAAACGGATTAGGTTGGCTTGGTATCACCTTTGCCCCCGCAGTTGCCGACATAGTATCCGATTTGATAGATAAAAATCTCAAAAATGAACAAAGTGACGATGTGCTTCTTTTTTCGGGCTTTTATCAGGGGTGCTAAACTATTTGCAACACCCCTCTTTTTTTAAGGCTGAGATTATATCATTCGTAGAAGGATTTTGGTCTATCATTAACTTTTGAATATAAACTTCATCTATATCTATGCCGTATTTTTTAGCCGTATAGTCTATAAGTAGTTTTTTAAGCGCTTCTTTGCCTTTAGAGGTCAATAAGTCCTCCACATAAAAACTACCTATCACGACATTTAACGCATCCGTTATCTTATAACTCTCATCCTCCACATATCTTCCCTCGATAATCACGCTTAAAGATACCTCTTTTGGATTTTTATCCACTCTCGAAAAGATATCCGTTTTAAAATCGTCGATACTTATCATCTGTGCAAACATCATCAAAGGAAAAGTCAAAACAACTATAAATCTTCTCATATCACTTCCTTTTTCATTTCGTTTAACGATTTATTATACCGATTTTAAAGCTATTTTTAGATAAAATCTCGATTTTAAAGGATAAAAATGGATATATTACAATCAATAGTACTCGGTATCATCGAAGGATTTACGGAGTTTTTACCCATATCCTCCACGGGACACATGATAGTTGCCAGCAAATTTATGGGACTTCCGCAAAGTACGGATATCAAAGCTTTCGAAGTTATCATCCAGCTTGCCGCTATCTTGGCGGTTTTAGCTCTTTATAAGGACAAATTCACATTTAAAAAGATTGAACTATGGAAAAAGA